>DAMDIS010000057.1:15176-16362 GCA_032100885.1 Proteiniclasticum sp. | reverse complement strand
TGAATTTCAACCAGATGACCATCTACAATTATCAGGGGCAGCTTGATATGCTCATCTCGGACATCAGGGAAAGGAAGAAGAGAGGCTATCATGTGGTCATTCTGGCGGGTACCCGTCCAAGGGGTGAAAGGCTCGTTGACATCCTGAGAGACAAGGACATTGAATCGGTTTATAAGGATACTTTAAGTACCCTGGATTATGCTAATGTCATCATCACATTCGGTAATCAGCTGAGGGGATTCGAGTTTCCCGACATCAAGCTCGCCCTCATTTCCGACAAGGAAGTATTCGGTGAGGCAAAGAGAAAAAAGAAGAAGATCAATAAAGGCAAAGGTCTTGCCAAGATCAACAGCTTTACCGAGCTCAAAAAAGGTGACTACGTCGTTCATGTCAATCACGGAATCGGTGTGTTCCTTGGAGTCAAGCAGATGGAGACATCCGGGCTCATAAGAGACTACATCGAGATTCAGTACGATAAAAACGACAAGCTCTTCATCCCTGTGGAGCAGCTGGATATGATTCAGCGCTATATCGGTACAGAGGGCAAGGAGCCGAAGATCAACAAACTCGGTGGACAGGAATGGAGCAAGGCGAAAGCCAAGGTCAAGCGTTCTGTGGATGAGATCGCCGAGGATCTGGTGAAGCTCTATGCTGAACGTGAGAAGATCAAGGGATACAGCTTCAGTGATGATACAGAGTGGCAGAAGCAGTTTGAAGACGAATTTGCCTATGATGAAACTGAAGATCAGCTGAAATCGGCTGAGGAAATCAAGAGAGACATGGAAAGAGACAGAGTCATGGACAGACTTCTTTGCGGAGATGTCGGCTACGGCAAGACAGAAGTTGCCATGAGAGCGGCTTTCAAGGCTGTCATGGATTCCAAGCAGGTGGCGGTTCTTGTACCGACCACCATCCTTGCAGAGCAGCACTATCACTCTTTCAGGAACCGCTTCAAGGGGTTCCCCATGAAGATCGATATGGTCTCAAGATTCAGGAGTGCCAAGGAGCAGAAGGAAACTTTTAAAAGGGTGAAGGAAGGGAATGTGGATATCCTCATCGGTACCCATAAGATTCTTTCCAAGGATATCCAGTTTAAAGACCTTGGGCTTCTCGTGGTCGATGAAGAGCAGAGATTCGGTGTAGCCCACAAGGAAAAGCTCAAGAGCAGAAAGAAGAATGTCGATGT
>DAMDIS010000057.1:11643-15166 GCA_032100885.1 Proteiniclasticum sp. | reverse complement strand
CGCCTATTCCAAGAACGCTGCACATGTCGCTGTCCGGAATCAGAGACATTTCGCTCATCGAGACGCCGCCGGAGGAAAGATACCCTATCCAGACCTATGTGGTGGAGTTCAACGAGCAGCTGATCCGTGACGCGATCCTCAGAGAGAAAGCGCGTAACGGTCAGGTCTACTTCGTGCACAACAGAGTGGATGACATCCATGTGGTATTCAGCTATCTGTCGAAACTTGTGCCTGAAGTGGTCTTTGATGTGGCTCACGGCCAGATGAACGAAAGAGAACTGGAAAATGCCATGAAGAACTTCATGGACAACATGACAGATGTGCTCATCTGTACGACCATCATCGAGACGGGAATGGACATCCAGAATGTCAATACCATCATCGTGGACAATGCAGACAAGCTCGGACTTTCTCAGCTCTATCAGCTGAGGGGGAGAGTGGGAAGAACAAACAGGATCGCTTATGCCTATCTTACCTACAAGAAAGACAAGGTCCTGACCGAGGTTGCGGAAAAGAGGCTCCGTGCCCTGAAAGACTTCACAGAGCTTGGCTCAGGATTCAAAATCGCCATGCGCGATCTTGAGATAAGAGGTGCCGGAAATCTCATGGGTAAGGCACAGCATGGAGAGATGTCTGTTGTCGGATATGATCTCTATGTGAAGATGCTCGATACGGCAATCAAGATGATCACAGGCGAGATTATGGAGGAGAAGCTGAACACCACCATAGACATGAAGATCGATGCCTATATTCCATCCTCATACATTTCCGATGAGATGCACAAGCTTGAAGTCTACAAGCGCATCGCTTCCATGGAAAGTGAAGAGGATTATGAGGACATCAAGGAAGAGCTTCTGGACCGCTTCAGCGACATCCCGGATTCGCTCTACAACCTCATGGATATTGCCAGGCTCAAATTCTATGCAAACCGTGCCGGTGTGCTGGAACTGAAAGACAGAGGAAAAGACATCCTCATCACCTTCGCCTCAGCTGAAAAGCTCACCAGGGAAAAAGTGGATGTATTCCTTGAAAAGTATCCCAAGCGTTCGGAGTTCCAGAGAAAAGACCCTGCCGTCGCATTCAAGGTTACGGAGAAGGACCGGGATCTCACCATCGATGCGCTGACGAAGCTGATGAAAGAGTTGTCGGATGCGGACAAAGTTGCAAAAGAGTCGTAAAGAATATATAATATTAAAATGTGTCATGGAAATGTAACAAGAAAAGATTATCATAATAAAGAACAGAATTTGAGATAAAAAGAGAGGGAATCAATTTTGATTAGTTTAAAGAAAAAAGTACTCACTGTCCTTTCAGTATCAGTCCTGGCGGTTGCGCTGGCAGGATGCGGACTGGTGGAGGAGACACAGGAATCCATCGACGGAACCGTAGTGGCCAAGGTGGGGGATGTGGAAATCACACAGAAAGATGTAGATAAGGAAGCAAAGCCATATCTTGACGAAATGAAGGTCAATTATGGAGAAGAAATGCTCGAGCAGGAAGAAGGCAAGGAAGTCATCTCCCAGCTGAAGAAGGATATTCTGAACGGTCTTGTTGAAATGAGAATCATCGACAGAAAAGTCGAAGAATCAGGTATGGATAAAGACACTGAGGAAATCGCAAAGGCTGTGGAAGAAAGAATTGCACAGGTAAGAGGAGCATATGAAGATGAGGCGGCTTATACCAAAGCGCTTACCGATGCAGGTTTTGACGAGGAAGGCTACCGTGCTTTCGTCAAGGACGACATTGTAAGAAACACCTACTATGAAACCATCACGGAGGATGTTGAGGTTACAGATGAAGATGTGTCAGCTTACTATGAAGAGAACAAGGCAAGCTTTATGACTCCAGCAGGAGCGAACATCTACCATATCTACTTCGGAACAGATGATGCTGCCAAGGCAGAAGGTGAAGAAGCACTTAAGCTGATCAAGGAAGACGGAAAAGATTTTGCTGAAGTTGCCGAAGAATACGGAAACGATCTTTCAGCGGACAAGGGAGGCCTTCTGGGTTACTATGCCTATGACAACCAGGAGCTTTATGCTGACTTTATGGCACATGTCAAGGAGCTGAAAGAAAACGAAATCTCCGATGTGGTCAAGTCAACTGCTGGCTACCATATCATAAAGGTTGATCAGGTCACTCCAGAACCTGTTCAGAAGCCACTGGAAGAAGTCAAGGAAACCATTTCCAGCACACTTCTGAATACAAAGAAGAGCGAGAAGTATGCCGCAACCATGGAAGAGTGGAAGAAGGAACTTAACGTCAAGGTTTACGAAGACAAACTAAGATAATGAATATAACGCTCCTGAGCAATCAGGAGCGTTTTTCTGTTTTAGGCACAGGCTGCTGTGCTATAATTGTTCTAGAAAATAATCCGGCAGAGAATGGCAAAGGCTTAGCCTCTGTCTCTCTCTATGCCGATCGATGAGGTGAAAGATGATACACATTGTAGGTCTTGGTCCGGGAAGCGAGGATGCCCTGACCCTTGGCGCAGTAAAGGTGCTGAAGGCATATCCCCTGCACCTGAGAACAGAGAAGCATCCCACTGTATCCTATTTAAAAGAAGAAAACATCTCCTATACAGCCTTCGATGAAAAGTACATGAAGGCAGAGAAGTTTGAAGATGTCTATGAGGGCATCAGAGACTTCATCATAGAGGAAGCGAAAGAGAAGGAAATCACCTACGCGGTGCCCGGACATCCTCTGGTTGCGGAAAAGTCGGTGATCCTGATCATTGAAGCCTGCAAGGCAGAAGGGATTCCCTACAGAATGTATCCATCGGTAAGTTTTGTGGATACCATGCTTGAAGCTCTGGAAATCGATCCGATCAGCGGGCTTCGCATCACTGACGCGCTGACCATCGAAGAAGAGAGACCGGATTTCTCAAAGGGAACCATCATCACTCAGGTGTTCTCGCCCTATATGGCCAGCCGGGTCAAGATTGCTCTTGGACACTACATGAACGATGAGGATGAAATCGTCTTTGTGAGAGCTGCAGGAACTCCGGAAGAGGTCGTAAGAAGAATACCTCTATATGAACTGGACAGGCAGAAGGACATCGATGACCTGACCAGTCTCTACATCCCGCCCATGAAGGACAGATACGACTTCTACTCCTTCATGAGCATTGTGGAAAGACTGAGAGACAAGGATGACGGGTGCCCTTGGGACAAGGAGCAGACCCATGAGTCTCTGAAGAGATATCTCATTGAGGAGAGCTATGAAACCCTTGAAGCCATCGACCTAGAAGACTATGAAAGTCTAAGCGAGGAGCTCGGTGATGTGATGCTTCAGATTCTGCTTCATTCCACCATCGGAAAAGAGGAGGGTAATTTTACCATCCACGACGTCATCAGGACGGTTTCGGAGAAGATGATCTACAGACATCCCCATGTATTCGAAAAAGACCGGGAGATGACCTCAGAGGAGGTCCTGGTGCAGTGGGAGGAGCTGAAGAAGAAGGAGAAGAGTGAAGACAGCCTGAGCGATTCGCTTAACGGCATTTCGAAGTTCTATCCAGGTC
>DAMDIS010000057.1:9934-11633 GCA_032100885.1 Proteiniclasticum sp. | reverse complement strand
CAGAGAAGATTCAGAAGAAAGCCAGAAAATACGGCTTTGACTGGGATGATATCGGTTCGGTCTTTGAAAAAGTGCAGGAAGAGATTCAGGAAGTGAAGGAAGCCTTAGCTGAAGAGAATGAGGATAAAGTTCATAAGGAGCTTGGCGATCTTCTTTTTGCTGCAGTCAACCTTTCCCGTTTTCTCGGTGCAGATCCGGAGGTTTCACTGAACCGTACATCCGACAGATTCATCCGTAGAATCACCAAGATGGAGGAGCTTTTATCTGCTGACCACCTCACTTTCAGGAGTCTTTCCCTGGAAAAACTGGATGAATACTGGGAAATCGCAAAAAAAGAGGAAAAAAAGTAAAAAAAACGGCTAGAAATAAAGGGTTTCAGCGTTTTGTGCAGAATAATAACAGTAGATTCCATTAATAAACATTAACGAGGAGGAATTTATTGTGAACAAAGCCGAATTAATCGCTGCATTAGCTGAATCAACTAGCTTTACCAAGAAAGATTCAGAGGTTTTCCTAAAATCATTTCTTGAAACTGTTGTAGGATCACTTGAGAAGGGTGAAAAGGTTCAATTAGTTGGATTTGGAACCTTCGAAGTTAGAGACAGAAAAGAAAGAGTTGGAAGAAACCCAAGAACTAAGGAAGAAATCCAGATACCAGCATCAAAGGTACCTGTATTCAAGCCTGGTAAAGAATTTAAAGAAAAGGTGAATGTTGTTCCTAAGAAGAAGAAGGCAGCACCTAAGAAGAAGAAATAACCATTAACATGTAAGGCGCAGAAGAATTCATTCTTCTGCGTCTTTTTGTCTATATCAGGTTCACATAGAGGCTCCGGCAGGGCTATATTGCCCGAAAATCAAAGTTTTACTTCACATTGGACAGTTCAAAATATATAATATACACAATGAATAAAAACCGATGGGTTTATTCATGCAAGATCGAGGTGATTAAATTGAGACTAGACAAATATCTGAAGGTATCCAGAATCATAAAAAGAAGAACTGTGGCTAAGGAAGCCTGTGACGGGAAGAGAGTTTCCATCAACGGGAAGACCGCAAAAGCCGGTACAGAGGTAAATGAGGGAGACATCATCGAAATCACCTTCAAAGACAAAGGCATCAAGGCAAAAGTGCTCAAAATTTCTGAACACGTGAGAAAAGATGAAGCTTCCGCCATGTACGAGATTCTTGAAGGCGAAGAAGATACAGATGAAGAGGAATAAAAGCCGTTTCTTGTAATTAGGGGGGATACCATGAAAATTGGAAAAGTGGCATTACGTGTGCTTCTTGCTCTGTTTATCGGTCTCATTTCCTTTACGCTTTACAGGCAGCAGGTCATGATGGCGAATATCGAGAAGAATATCGCCCGGCAGGAGCAGGAACTGGAGAAAGTCATGGAAGAGAATGAAAAACTGACTAATTTGGTAGACAGCACCAGTACGGAAGACTATACTATAAGAAGTGCCAGAAGCAGGCTTGGTTTATTGAGGCCAGGTGAAGTTCCGGTAATTGACTCGTCAGGCGACTGATCGGGTATCATTATACATATATAATTTTAAGGAGGATTCTTATTAACATGACCTTAGAGGTAGGAAACATTGTAGAAGGAACTGTAGTAAATATCACTAACTTTGGAGCTTTCATCGATCTGAACGGAAAAACGGGCTTAGTGCACATATCTGAGGTGGCTGACACGTACGTG
>DAMDIS010000057.1:9403-9924 GCA_032100885.1 Proteiniclasticum sp. | reverse complement strand
ATCAAAGAATTTATCAAAGAGGGCGACAAGGTACAGGTCAAAGTATTAGGAATTGATGATAACGGCAAAATCAGTCTGTCCATCAAGCAGGGTGTGGCGGTAACACAGAAAAAGTCCACAAGACCCGTTGAAGTTGAATGGAGCGCTTCTGATAGAAAGAAGCCTGCAGCAAACAATTTTGAAGACATAATGTCAAAATTCATGAAAGAAAGCGAAGAAATCATGTCTGATTATAAGAAAAAACAGGAAGTCAGGACAAAAAACAGAAAAAGCTAATGCCTAGGCTTTCAATGAGAATGATGATAAAGTGATGATGATACCCGGATTTTCCGGGTATTATTTTTATTTTTCATGTTGACAAGGTATGGGGGTTCATATATAATTAATTTTGTCGCTGAGATGAGGCGGCATTTAAATGTGGCGGAATAGCTCAGCTGGCTAGAGCATTCGGTTCATACCCGAAGGGTCGTAGGTTCAAGTCCTATTTCCGCTACCATTTCTATTTTCTACACGCTGGAGTG
>DAMDIS010000057.1:7394-9393 GCA_032100885.1 Proteiniclasticum sp. | reverse complement strand
CGTAGGTTCAAGTCCTGCCCCCGCTACCATTAAGAAACAGTCTACATGTTAGGCTGTTTTTTTCATGTCCGGAAAAGAACAGGTAACTCCTTTAACGGAATATTCATACTGAAACAGTAAGCGTGTGATATAATATTATCAATCTTTTAGAGGGGAGTGAAACGTAATGATGAAAGAGAAGCGGCTGACCATTGAGACAAGAGAGCAGAGGCATCAGCCTGTGCTCAGTATCAGAATGAACACGAAGGCTGAAAATCTTCCTTTCGTGATCGGAGAGTCCTATGCGAAAATCGCAAGGTATCTGGAAGAGCTTGACGTTGAACCTGCTGGACCTCCTTTTGTTGCCTACTATAATCTGGATATGGAGAATCTTGATGTGGAGATGGGTTTCCCTGTGGATGATGTGGTCCCTGGTGACCATGATATGTGTCCTGGTGAGATAGTGGAAGGTAAAGTCGTTTCCTGCATGTATGAAGGTCCTTATGAGGGTATGGCTGCGGTCTATGAGAGGATGAATGAATATATCAGAGACAAAGGGTATACAGCAACGGGGATTGCGTATGAGACCTACTATAACTCCCCAGATGATGTCAGCAGCCCTGATGAACTTCTGACGAGGATCGATCTTCCTGTACACGGATAATTGAAGAAAAGGCGGGTTGACCGGCAGAACATCCAGAGGATGGCTGCCGGTTCTTTGCTATATGAGTGACAAATTCTGTCAGTATGGTACAATTGTCCTAATACATTTTTTTCTGGAGGTATTATGAAAGTAATGATCGTTGGGGCGGGCAAACTTGGTGTAAAGCTTGCTGAAGCCATGACCATTGAAAATATGGATGTTACCCTTGTGGACAGTGATGCGAAAGTCATTGAAAATATCAATGAGCATCTTGACGTGCTCACAGTTGTTGCCAGTGGAATCAGTGTAACCATGCTTAATGAGATGAATATAGAAGAGTATGACATCATCGTCGCAACAACGGAAAATGATGAGACGAACGTTGTCATCTGCACTTTTGCGAAAAAATTGGGGTGCAATCAGACTATTGCAAGGATAAGAAATCCTGAATATACTGAGCAGCTCAATTTTGTGCGTCATGAACTCGGGATCGATCTCATCATCAATCCTGATTTTGCGACGGCCAATGCCATTGCGAAGTACCTCCTGAAGAATGTGATGTTCTATACGGGGGATTTTGCCGACGGAAAGGTGAAAATGATCGATTTCAAGATCTCCTATAAAAGCGCTTTTGTAGGCAAAAAGCTATACGAACTTGAAGATTTCGACAATCTCATCATCACAGCTATATCAAGACATGGGGAACTGATCATTCCTGACGGTAATTCTGCTATCGAAGCCGAGGATGTCATCCATATCATCGGCACTCAGGAGGATCTTCTTAAGCTGAGCAAGAAACACAAGCTTCTCGGAAACGACAAGCATGTGGAGAATGTCATGATCATCGGTGGAGGAAACGTCGGATACTACCTTGCGAAGGCGCTTTCTGAAGCTAAGGTTGCGACGACGCTGATCGAACAGGACAGAGCTCGAGCGCTGAAGCTTGCTGAGACGCTGGACCATGTCCTGATCATCAATGGTGACGGTACGGATGTGAACATCCTTGAAGAAGAGAATATCGATCAGATGGATGCTTTCATCGGTTCAACAGGCTATGATGAGCAGAATCTGCTCATGGCGCTCATGGCCAAGCAGTATGGTGTCGGAAAGTGCATTGCGAAGGTGAGCCGTAAGAACTACACGAAGATCATCGACAAGCTCGATATCGACGCTGCACTGAACCCTGTGAATATTACGGCATCGGATATTCTGAAGTATGTTCGTGGTGGAAAAGTCGTCTCCGTATCTCTGCTTCTTGGTGGAGATGGGGAAGTGACGGAAATCATTGCCACAAAGGACATGTCCTATCTTGATCGCCCACTCAAGGATCTCAATCTGCCGAAAGGGCTGATCCTCGGCGCTATTGTCCATAACGGA
>DAMDIS010000057.1:2971-7384 GCA_032100885.1 Proteiniclasticum sp. | reverse complement strand
TCTTCCATCATCAGGGCAAATGACAGGATTGTTGTATTCTCTCGTGCGGAAGATACGGAAAATCTGAAGAAGTTATTTACACCTGGAAAGAGAGGACGCTTAAGTGAACTATGGAATAATAGTAAAAGTGCTTGGGATAATACTGCTGATTGAGTCTCTTCTGATGTCTCCCTCAGTATTTATTTCGCAGCATCATGGAGGGGAGGCGGTGATGCCTCTCGTCTTTACCATCCTTCTGATGCTTGTAATCGGCATATTTATGATGAATGTCAGAAACAGGCATGAACATATCCGTGCGAAAGACGGGATTGTCATTGTCGCCCTTGGATGGGTGATGATCTCGCTCTTTGGTGCACTCCCGTTCTCTCTTACTGGTAGCGTTCCATCTTATGCGGATGCGATCTTTGAGACGGTATCTGGATTTACGACCACCGGATCGTCGGTTATCGCGAACGTCGAAGCTCTTGATAAAGGTATTCTTTTCTGGCGATCCATGACTCACTGGATCGGTGGAATGGGTATTCTCGTGTTCACACTGGCGCTTCTTCCAGCTCTAGGTGTAGGAAGCCTCCAGATCTTCAAGGCGGAGTCTCCGGGACCTGTAGCAGGCAAGATTGTCCCTAGAATGAAAGACACCGCCAGAGTCCTGTATGTGACGTATATCGCCATTACCCTTCTTCAGGTCATCCTGCTCAGTTTTGGCGGAGTCAATCTTCTGGAATCCTTCGTCATCACATTTGGTACAGTAGGGACAGGCGGATTTGGTCCGAGAAATGATTCCATGGCCAGCTACAGCTCCTATGTGCATATCGTAACAGGGATATTCATGGTTCTCTCCGGTGTGAACTTCTCGCTGTATTTCCTTGTTTTCAGAAGGAAGTACAAGGATTTTCTTGAGGACAGGGAGCTTAGACTGTACCTGTTTTTTGTATTTTCATCCGTCATCATGATTGCCATCAATCTTCTTATAACCTTTAAAGGAGATTTCTTTATTACCCTGAGGGATTCGTTCTTCCAGGTATCATCCATCATGACCACTACCGGATACACAACAGTGAATTACGATCTGTGGCCGAGTTTCAGTAAACTGATTCTCTTCTTCCTTATGTTTGTCGGCGGATCTGCCGGATCCACTGCAGGCGGAATGAAGGTGGTGAGGATTATGGTCATTCTGAAGCTGATCAAAAGAGAGATATCGAAGATCTTTCATCCGAGGGCGCTGATTCCGATTAAAGTTGGAGGGAAGATCGTCTCCAATGAAGTCATCGCAAGAATCAACAGCTTCCTGGCTCTCCATATGGTTATATTCGTCCTGGGTGTTATTGTTGTATCTCTTGAAGGTGTCGATATGATCACTTCCATGTCCTCGGTGGCTGCTACCATCAACAACATCGGACCTGGATTTGGCGGTGTGGGACCAACCCTCACCTTTGCTGACTACTCAATCTTCACCAAGCTGTTTCTGTCTCTCGTTATGCTTCTGGGCAGGCTTGAACATTTTACAATCATTGCACTGCTGGTACCGAAGAGCTGGACAAAGGAGAGTTAACAGATAAAGTTTTGTCTATGAATAAACTGAATAAGCGATTAAGGAACAGTGAAATTCTGTTCCTTTTTTGATTGGTTTATATTTTGTACTATAAGTCGTATGGAGTTAAGGAGATAACTGAATAATCAAGCCTCAATTTTAAAATATAAGTCACTAAATGGAGACGAATAATTGTTCCATTGTATAAACAATGGAATTTGTTTATTCGTAAAATCCTATAAAAGGTTGCACATTGAGCAATTGTAAATAATTCGAAAATAATCGGTGGTAGAATAAATATATATAAATAATATAATACAAGAATGGATAAATGCGTTTTTTCAGTATACTCATTTATAATGATTTCAAAGATAAAAATAGCGTAATACATTGAATACCAATAGTTTTACGTATAACGAAATACAAAGAAACGCAAAGGCATAACATCAAATAGATGGATAACCATTTCTAATTGATAATTAATATCATTAACGATTATTTAGAAAATGAAGTATATCCCTGTGGAAAAAGATAGCGAAGAAAGTTATTATTATTATTTCGACAAAGATTTCTAAAAACTGTCAATGATTTCTTAAAATTTTTATTAAAACGCAACTTTAATTGATACAATTAACACAAAGTCATTAAAAATCTGACAAAATCCAGTTAAATGTCGAATATGAGCATTATACTACCATTTATAAAATTAATGTTAATTCAATTAAATGGTGATTTAATAAATGTCGAAACAGTGCTACAATAAAGAAGATAAAACAATCATTCATAGATATATTGTATTTCTATCTGATGGTAACTGTTCCTGGAACTAAATGAATCTCGATTTGTCACTGATGTTTGAAGTAATGTGGAATCTTAACTGTAATGTTAGAAAAATCATTCTTGCAATGAGAAAGGAGTTGAAACAGTGCGTGTGGACAAAGACAAGTATATGAACAAAAGAAAATTCTTTTCCATATTAATCTTATTCGGTTTTATGATCAGTATCCTGCCAGGGGGTATGAGAAATATCAAAGCTGAAGAGTTAATAGGGGAAGAAGATATCAAGAAAATTGAACTCTCTGCTGAAGTGATTTGGACTGGTGTCCCTGATGAAGAGGTTATACCTGAAATAACGATTAATCTGATGTCTGGCAAAGAAGTCGTTGAGCGTATAGCTGTAACTGATGGATCCACAGAAGTCAAATTCACACCGGTAGATGAGCTGGATGCTGATGGTAATGTGATTCTCTATACAATAGAACAGGAACCCATAGAGAATTATGAAACCGAAGTAAGGGAATTCATAATCGAGAATACATATATCGCACCTCTGGTGGAGGAGCCAGCAGCGATAGAAAGTGAAAGTATTCCAGATGAGGAACTTGAGCTTGATGAACCTTTAGTAGAAGAGAAAGAAGAATCCATCGAAGAGCCTAAAGGTGAAGGTGGAAGTGAAAATGAAGAACCGATAGTTGAAGAAGAACCGATAGTTGAAGAACCTGCTAAGGAAGAACCTGTTGAAGAAGAGAATCAGATAGAGGATCCTGCAGTTGAAGAAGAAGGAAAAGATGAATCGACTGAGGAAGAACCTGGTGATGATACTGAACGGCAAACACAAAGTGTGGTGAAGGTTGGACAGCCATACGGGTCAGACAGGATACCATTTGGAACAATTGTATCTGAAGTACCTGTTTATGATGTTTTAGGTTCACCAGAGGCGAAAGTTAACAGTTTCATGAAAAGCAGTCAAAGTGTTATCGGAAGTACATCAACGATTGGGCCTGGACAAGTGACGATAGACAAATATGCAGTACCTGTTCCGGGTCTGGTCAATACTTGGGATATTACTTTAAGAATTGAAGGGAAGGATAGTGAGAAAACATCCGACATTGTACTTCTGATAGACAGATCAGCTAGTATGGCTCAAAATCAAAGGTTAGTAAAAGCCAAAACGGCTGCTAAAGCATTCGTAGATGCGATGAATGGGAAACCCAATACGAGAATTGCGATAGTCTCATTTGCATCAAAATATGGCAATTCAACGACAGTAACAACAAATCAGCCATTTACAACGAACTCAGCACTTTTGAAAACTGCTATAGATAATTTAAATGCTGAAGGTGGTACAAATACTCAGGCTGGTATTAGAAGAGCGGAAACATTATTACAATCAAGTACAGCCGACAACAAGCATATAGTGCTGCTGTCAGATGGAGAGCCAACTCAAAGTTTCAAAGTGTATGACAACAATTCATATTTTGAGTGGTATAACCAGAATGAAGATGTGGAAGATTGGAATAACAATCTAAGCAATCAGAGAGTACACTATAGGACAAAGAGTAATTTAGCTGCCAGTGCTTATAACTATGATAGTATAACCGGTGGTGGTTATGTTGGTTATACTCACTACAAATGGACAGGATCAAATCCAAATTATATTGACTATTACTCAAGTCATGGAAATAACGCGATTTCTCAAGCTGGTATGTATAAAGGGTCAGGTGGAAATAGAACGTTATGGACAATAGCTCTTGAAACTACCAATTACGGTGATGAAGTGCTGGAAGATATTTCATCTCCGGGAAAAGATTTCCAGAGTACCCCGGATCAGCTTAATGCGATATTCCTGCAGATCGCGGGAAGTATTAACTCAGCAGCTAAGGATATAGTGGTAGTCGATCCGATGGGAGATGGTTTTGAGATACCTGTAGTGGTCAACTCAAACATAACAAAATCACAAGGTACACATACCTATGCCAACAGAGTTCTGACATGGAACGTTGGAGATCTTACTCAGCCGATCTCACCTGGATCGAACATTAAGGTAGCATGGCTGAAGTATAGGGTAACAATTAATGATGATATCCTCAGTCTGCCAGTGCCGG
>DAMDIS010000057.1:301-2961 GCA_032100885.1 Proteiniclasticum sp. | reverse complement strand
CAAAAAGGTTCTTATGGATGCTGAAGGCAATATCATAACAGATCCTTCTAGACAGTTCCCAATTAAAATTATGAGTGATGCTGCTGATGGAGATACAATCTACGCAGAATACAATGAGACATATAGTCTTATTCCAGATCAGCAGATTATAAAAACCAACCTCAGACTTGCCGACACTTATACGGTAAGCGAAAACGCACCAGACTATGATGTAAGCATTAAGGTTAATGGTGTGGTCACAAACACATTTATTGTACAGCCACCAGTTGGTTCGGCGGATTCAGGACAGCCTGATATCGTAGTTGAGGTAACCAACAAGGAAAAACCATTAGGCAAACTGATTCTCAAGAAGGTTCTTCTTGATGAAAATAACACTCCTATAGTGGGCGATCAGAGAGAGTTTACATTCAATATCACAGGCCCAGGGAATTACAGTGAAACCAGAGTCCTTAAAGGTGGAGAAACAAAAGAAATCACAGGTCTTAAATATGGTCAGTATACAGTGACAGAAGCAGACCAGGTAAGCCTTGTTGCAGAAGGATTTACAATTACATCTGATCCTGCAGACGGCATAGTGACACTAGGCTGGAACAGCAAGACAGGAACAGTTAAAATTACCAATAAATATATCAGTCCGAAAATAGATGTCATCGCTAAGAAGATATGGCAAAACGGAAATGCTGAAGATCATGTTGCAGTAGCGCTGACGCTATACAGACAGGTGGGAGCTGGACCAAAGACTGTGGTTACTGGAGTGACACCAAATATTATACCTGCTTCAGGAACTGCATCTCAGTTTACCTATACCTGGTCAAACCTGCCTAAGACAAACCAGTTTGGTCAGTTGTATATCTACACAGTAGATGAGCTGACAGTACCAGCTGGATACGACAAGATCATCAGCGAAGATGGTCTGACTGTAACAAACAAGAGCAAAACAAGCAAGTTGCAGCTTCTAAAGACGGGAGTCGATGATGCGCCGCTGGAAGGTGCGAAGTTCGATCTATACCGTAAGACTGAAGGTTCAGCAGAGGGAGCGGTCGCTTTTGAAAACGAAGATGGAGAAACAGTATTTGGTGTTCTTGTCCCTGTTGGAAGTCTGATCACAGATGAAAACGGAGAAACGCAAATTATAGACGGACTGGAAGCTGGCGATTACTTTGTAATTGAAACAGCGGCACCTGTCGGATATCTCTTGCATGAATATCCCATCGAATTTGAAATAGATGCAGCAAAGACACTGAATAAATTTACAGTCGAAAATGAACTGGCACCTATGATTCCGGCAACTGGTGGAATGGGAACAATGTTATTCTCAATCCTCGGTATAAGCATCATGGGAGGCGCGCTACTTGGATTTAAGAAATTCAACAACAATAATAGAGGGAAAGGAGAAAGCGTCATGAAGGGAAGGAAACTATTCACAGTATTATTTACAATGCTTGTACTATTTGTATTTGTTGCTCCAACTATGGCAAAGGCAACAGAGGTACCTGAAAGAACAACTAATGTCACCATTCACAAAATGGAACTCTTTACAAATCCTGGAGGGCTTCCAGCTGATCATGACGGAACAGTCCTTGATGCTGATGGTCTTGATGAAGTGCTTGGTGCCGGAAACTATGCACCACTTGAGGGTGTAGTATTCAGATACTGGAAAGTACCTGCAACTGCCGATGCTGATGATCTTGATGATATGGATTTATCAGAACTGATCACAGATTTTGGTAATGGTACAATCACTACTGCGACTTTAGCAAATGGTACAGTTGCACTGCCACCACTGGCAGATGGCTACTACTATTTCAGAGAACACTCAGCACCTGAAGTTGTAACCGATCAGATTGCGGTACCTTTCCTGCTGGGACTACCAGTGATGAAGGCTGATGGAACAGGTTTTATCAAAGACCTGCATATCTATCCTAAGAATCTGACCGTACGTGGAGCAGTTGTATTAACTAAACTGGCTGGAAATGCAAAGCTTCCCGGAGTAACCTTTGATCTTTATAAAGGTGTACCAGGAAACTCAACACTAAGAACAGAAGATTTAGTAACTGACGCAAATGGTGAAATCATCATCAACAACCTGCCAGTGGGAAGCTACTACTTCGTTGAAACAGCAACAGAGTCACCTTACCTTTTAGATGCAACACCAATCCCATTCACAATTACAGCAAATGGTAAAGTTACTGTTGAAGCTGGAGAAAGAGTTGTAACTGGAGATGTCAAGTTAGTCACTCATGATAACTTCGTAGAACCGGATATTGAAAAGTTTATCGGAACAGTTGGACAGACTGCAGCATCAGGAAACTTCAATGAAGCTCTTCCATTCATCATCGATGTGGAGCTGCCAGGAAACATCCATAAGTATGACTCACTTGTAGTATCCGATGATCTGGATTCAAGACTTGATTACAGAAACAGTCTGGAAGTGCTTGGAAGCACAGACGGCATAACATTTACACCTTTAGCTCTTGGAACAGATTACACAGTTACAGAACCTGCTCTAGGCAGCCATGAAGAACTGGTCGTCACATTTGAACCGGAAGAACTTGAAGGGCTGAAATTTATCAGAGTTAAGTTTGAAGCTTCAATAAACGAAACAGCAATCATGGGACAGGGCATTCCGAACAAAGCAGTTGTAGAATATGACAACGGAT
>DAMDIS010000057.1:0-291 GCA_032100885.1 Proteiniclasticum sp. | reverse complement strand
TAGATGAAGAGCCTTCAGAAGAAGTGCTGGCATTCACTGGTGGTAAGAACTTTATCAAGGTTAATGGAGACGCTGAAGCGCTGGATGGTGCAGAATTCGTAATCATGAATGCTGATAATGAATATCTTGTGATTGAAGACGGCGTTTACAGCTGGACAACAGATATGGATGATGCTTACACAGTAGTATCAGACGAAGACGGATTGTTTGAAATCAAAGGTCTGAAATATGATCTTCAAGACGGAACAGTTTACTTCCTATATGAAACAGTTGCTCCAATGTCAAGCGAAG
>DAMDIS010000056.1:15797-16488 GCA_032100885.1 Proteiniclasticum sp. | reverse complement strand
ATCCGCCGAGAGCTGCTGCCCTTGTGCCTGACTTTATGGTTTCCTTGTGATCATGACCGGGTTCTCTGAGATGAACATGGATGTCCACAAAACCTGGTGAAACAAGCATCCCTCTGGCATCGTAGATTTCTTCCCCTTCTATATTCTGTAGCTTTTCGCCTATTTCAAGAATTCTGTCCCCTTCAATCCGGATCTCGCAGCCTTCCGTCATATTTTCTTCTCTTACCTGTATTGCATTCATGATCTTCACTCTTCGCACCTCTTTAAAGCTCTCTCCAGTACCGCCATTCTCACAAAGACGCCATTACCCATCTGGCGCAGGATTCTGCTTTTCCCGCACTCCACCACATCATCCGTCACTTCCCAGCCTCTGTTGACCGGTGCCGGATGCATGAGGATTGCCTCAGGCTTCATCCTTTCAATTCGTTTTGCATTCATTCCGAAGCTCCTGTTGTATCCGAGAGCGTCAAGGAAAGACCTTACTTCATGCCTTTCATGCTGGACCCTGAGCATCATGACGATGTCCATCTCGGGAAGAATGTCATCCATCTCGTGATACTCTCTATCTGTGTCCTGAAATATCTCCGGTGCAGAAAGATACACTTTCATGCCCAGTCTCTCCATGATATGGATGTTTGAGTGAGCGACTCTTGAATGAGAGATGTCTCCCGCAATGAGCACCTTAAGTCCC
>DAMDIS010000056.1:8030-15787 GCA_032100885.1 Proteiniclasticum sp. | reverse complement strand
CCCGAAAATTCTCCGAACTCCTCCTTTATGGTCATGAGATCAAGAAGGCTCTGGGTGGGATGGTCTCCGCTTCCGTCTCCGCCGTTAAGAACAGGTATGGAGACCTTTCCCCTTAAAGCTTCATAGTAGCGCTCCTCTTTGGAGCGGATCACCAGGGCATCCACACCTATGGCTTCAAAAGTTCTTACGGTGTCGTAGAGACTCTCCCCCTTAACAAGACTGCTTCCTTCCGGATACAGATCCATATTCTGTATCCTCATTTTCTTCTCTGCCATGATAAAGGACTGCTGTGTTCTGGTGCTGGGCTCAAAAAAGAGATTCCCCACTACCCGGTCAGGATAATGTGAAATCTCACCATTTTTAAACGCTATTGCACGATTCAATATAGAAATAAGATCGTTTGTGTCAATTTCCTTCAGGCTGTACAGATTTCTTTCCATAATAAAAACCTCCTTTACCCGCGGTAAAAAGAGGTCAGTTAACCATAACAGATCCAGATAGAGTTTCCCCTCTATCTTTGATCGGAAAGTATTCATCTTCTCTTTTCAGCCTCACGGGACTGATTTAAAGTATTCTAGTAGATTCTATAACGGATAATTTATGTTGTCAACGATAAAATTGTGATGATCTTACCAAAGTTATGATCATAATCCCAGCTAAATCCAAGGTAAATCCTCTCTAGAGATGCTTTACAAATATTAATCTAAGATCACTCTTCAAAGATCCAGATAAACTGCAAATATCTGTCAGGGTGCCTTTCATTTGTGTGTCGGAATCATTCAACCATTAAAGATTTCAATCCCACCAATATGATACAGGCAGGGAAATTTCCCCGTTTAATGGAACGGTTTCGCCTAATGCCGGCGCGATCAGATTAACCTGGGATTTTTCCGATACCCTCAACGCTCTTTCTATGGGTTCTTTCCAGTCATGATAGGCCAGGGTAAAGGCTCCCCAGTGAATCAGCATCATATTCCTTCCGTTGACATCAATATTTGCCTGAACGGATTCTTCAGGGATCATATGACTCTCAGACCAGCGCCTGTCATACTGTCCCCCTTCAATTAACGTTAAATCAAAAGGTCCATATTTCTTTCCGATTTCCTTAAAATGTGTATCGTAACCGCCGTCTCCACTTGTATAAATTCGTGAGTTCTCTCCAAGAATGACCCAGCCGCCCCATAGAGTAGAATTCCTGTTAAAAGGTCCTCTGCCAGAAAAGTGCTTTGTCGGTGTAAGCGCTGCAGTCAGCCCCTCATACTCAATTTCCTCCCACCAGTTCAGTTCGGTTATGTTTTCTTTTTCAACTCCCCATTCAATGAGGTGCGCATTTACACCAAGAGGAACAAAGAAATGACTGACCTTCTTTTTCAGTTTTTTAATCGATGGGTAATCCAAGTGGTCATAGTGATCATGGGTAATAAAAACAGCATCAATATGCGGCATCGCATCAATGAGACGCAGCAGATTTTCACTGTAACGTCTGCTGCCTACGAGCGAAACAGGGGAAGTGATTGGACCAAACATTGGGTCTACCAGTATCTTTTTATTATCGATACTGAGTAAAAATGTAGAATGACCAAACCAGGTCAGACTATCTTCCTCGCTTCTGATTTTCATCCAGTCAATTTCTGACAAAGTAAGCGGACCATCTGGATTACGCTCTTTGGCACCTGAAAAAGAGTCCCTGATCATAGAAAAGATATCAGATGCACTCATGTCCATGGAGGCCGGCATCAGATTGATAAACTTCCCGTTTCGATAATGATCAAGTTTATCGTATTGCTTTTTCTGATCGGGGTTTGGGTTTCCACCAAATCCTGGATGCAAGTTTACTAACAGTATTGCGAAGGTAAAAAGTGCACCTAAAAAGACGAGAAAATAGAACATACTTCTCTTCCGGACTCCTTTCTTTAAATTCTTGCTGCTGGACATGTTGAATATCACTGCTTTCAATACTTAATCTGAATAACTGTGCTTCTGCAAGTATTATCATCCACTTTTGTATCATCATTATGATTAATTTCTGTTTCAATAACATTATAGTACATCGCACATGTTTTGTTTACACAATCGGAAATTTGTGAACTCGTGATTCACCTCACCAGCCATCTTAAATGAGTAGAGCACCCAAAAATAAGTATTTATGTATTACAATTATCCAGAGAATATTTTTTACTGAAACTATATTCATGGTTTCAGTCGTCTAATAGGTGAAGTACTTCAACAGAATGAACTTATGAGAGGTGAACCATGGCATCATTGAACGAAAAAGAATTCGAAGATCTGTTTATGGCTTTGAGCAACGATATATACAGGCTTGCCTATACCTATGTCCACAATGAGGCGGATGCGCTGGACATCATGCAGGAAACCGCCTATCAGGCCTATGTCTCAAGAAAGCAGCTTAAGGAAAGAGAAAAGTTCCGCTCCTGGATTCTGACCATTACTGTGAACAAGTCCCTAGACCATCTGAAAAAGAAGAGGCCTGAACCAGTTGAGGATATTGAAACCTATAGAGAAACCGCTTCAGGCGAGAGTGAAAATCTCATGGAATTTGAGGATTCACTTGGTTCTCTCACACTCACTGAAAAGAACATCGTCGTCTACAAATGCTTCTTCGACTACACTTTTGATATGATCGGAAAGACGCTGGAAATTTCATCAAACACAGCAAAAAACCATTACTACAAAGCAATTCGGAAATTGCGGCTGGAGGAAGGTATTTTATGAATACATCAGTAAACGAGAAAATAAATGAAATCAGAATTCCTGAAACCCTCGAAAAGAGAATCAGCATGGGTTTCGATCAGGGAAAACTTGAAGACGAAACAGAATGAAAAAAAGACTGACAAGTGCTGCGGCATCAGCTGCAGTCATCCTTGTTGTTTCAGGCGTAATCGGCTTTGATGAGGTAGGTGCCGCCATCAAAAATGCCCTCAGGTATGTACCAGGATTCAACGTACTTATCAGCAGAGATGACGGAGAACTCCTTGTCCTTCCTGAAGAGGTGGAGGTGAGAGATGGGGAGCTCTTTATGCGATTAAAGGCAGCCGTTCAGAGTGACGGCATCATAAGCCTTGCCATTGAAAGCAATCTTGGCGTGACTGAAACTGTGTCAGGCAAAGAAAAAGAGGATGAGTCTTTTCAGGACGAATTTAACAGACTGAACCTGTCGCTGAAAAGTCCAGGCGGCACATCCTACAGCATGAAAGGCTGGTCTCTTGCGTCCGGCGGCGAGTACTGGCTCCATAGTGCAGATTTTGAGATCACAGAGGGAACCACGGACTATGTCCTCACGGCAGGAGAACTCTCACTTGGCTTTAAACTGTCCGCCTCTGAAGGGGCCATCTGCAACAGATAAGGAGATCATAGTGGCCGGACTTCGCTCTGAAACAGAAGATGAAGTCCGCATCAGCCTTGTGAACAGCTCCAAAAACGGGATCATCTCATCCTATCCTCTGGGTGAGGAAACTCATTACGCCCTGTTCGGTTCCCCTTTCCCGCTGGAGAGTCTATATATTGAGGACAGTCAGGGAATGAAAACCTACCCTGAGATCCCTTCCTCATATGGCGGACTTCTCTCAAATTTCGTTTTCAAGGCAGATCCCCTTTCAGATTACAGGCTGGTTCTCCCCTATATGGAAATGAGCTATCCCGATATACGGTCCGAGAAGATCACACTGCAGACGCCAGAAGACGGAGAAACCATCGCCCTCAACAAATCTCTTCAGCTCGGCAGATTCACCGTTGATGTTCTTGATATCTCAAGACAAGGCGATGAGGTCAGTCTTAAACTGGCATCTGATCCAGCTGAAGATGAAATCCTTGCCGGTTTCACCGTGGAAGGTGTCGGCGGATACGGGATGTCCTATGCACAGGAACCTGTGCTGCTTCTCTCCTACAGCAATATCGGAAACAGATTTACCATGAGACTGAAAAACCCCCATAGCCTTCTTGAAGGAAAATGGATGATCGACCTTCCAAAGAAGAACTGAAAATGAAGTCTGGTTATTGAAAATCGATCATAGATCAGCAGAAAGCTGCTGAAGTTCACACTTCAGCAGCTTTTATTCTGCCTGATTTCATTAAAGATCAGTTCAAGATACAGTTCAGTTTATTCGTTTATTCTCACATATCGGATCATTTTGTCCTCGTAGTAGATCATATGGACTTCATCATCATAAAGGGTTCTGAACTCTTTCATGATGCCTTCAACTTCCCTGTTGGTCAGAGGTCCCGTAAGAATATCGAAAGAAGTTTTTCCGCTTTCAATATGCCTTCCAAGCACAGTCATTACAGTCTCCTTAGTGGCGTAGAAATCATTTCTGAAGAACCAGGTATGCTCCGGGCTTGTTCCCACGAGCTCGCTTTCAAGGGTTTTGATGTAGTCCCTGAATTCCTCACGATGAGTGTAGGCAATGGAGGTAGGCTGGTTCAGCCACATATACCTGTTGGGCGTTTCGATATCATCCCAGGTCGTATCGACTACAAGCCACTCGTCCTCAATCTTAACCCTGTTCCAGGCATGAATGATTTCTTCTGAGCCGTACTCGACCATTCCCTCCACGTAATAGACCTCAAGACCGACGGCCTTCGCAAGGAGTGCATAGGCCTGGGCATATCCTCCGCACACAGCCTTTCCCAGGATAAGGGCGCCATAAGCATTGCCCGCTTCCTGCATGCGGTTCCAGGACTCCTGGGTCCATTCATCGTTCTCCAGAATAAGATCGAACACTTCATAATCATATGCAGTATTGGCAATGACCAGATCATGCACAAGCAAGGACTTGTCATAATCGGATAGCGTCGAAAGATCAATACCTGCCAGAAGGTCAATGACTTTTTCCTCCAGAGCTTTCCTTCTCTCGACCAGCTCAGTCTCCGATTTATAGGAGTAGTATCCGATGGTTTTCTCCCACGTCAGTAGAGACGGATAAAGGAGAAGAGAAATCTGCGGATTCTGGGAGGCGGCATCCAGCGCAGCATCCACCAGCTCACTGCTGGTGAGATCGTATAGGGGAAACCTTTCCTTAAGACCTTCGATGTCCACGGTAAGTTTTCCCTCCAGGATCTCCTCTGCCAGGTATCTCACCAGTTCATTGGGTCCTACGGGTTTATAGAATCCCTCTTTCAGCTCTTCCCTGTAATCAGGTACAGCCTCCTCAGGGGGTTCAGGCTCCAGAATCTCTACTGTCTCTTCAGGCAGTTCCGGAGTTTCATCCACAATAACTTCAGGAGCAGGCTCCGGGATGATTTCCGGCGCCGAAACCTCGATGACAGGAGGTGTCTCAGGGATGATCTCCCTTGGCTGAGGTTCTCTTGCACAGGAAATGAGAAACGGAAGAACAAGAAGTACACTGAGCATTTCACTCCATATTCTTTTACTATGCTGCTTTACAGGTCGATCCATATCTGTCACCCCATCTCTCTCTAATACATTCATCATATTCATTTATCCGCTTCTACAGATTACATTCGATTAACAAGTTCATCATTATTCATCTCTGATGGAACTGCTTCATGACTTCTTCATCCGGTATTTTGGTTCTTCTTCTGACATACCTGGTTCCATAGTCAGTCTTATATTCCAATTATACTGAATAACAGAAGTAATATCTATTTCCTACATCATTATTAAGAACGTCTTCATTTATGATATTTTCCCCGGGTATTGCAATCTCGTGATTTCTTTGACCTGCGGGACCTTCCAAATGGATGGATATATGAGGATAAAAAAGTGGAGCCTCCATATTCTCAGGAGACTCCGGGTATATGATGATTACAGTAATTTTTTAAGTTCAAGAAGATGGCCAACTACGATGCCGGAATTATTCTCAATTTCACTAAGCATTTTCTCTGCCCCTTCGACATTTCCTGAAGTGTAGGCTTCAATGGCTCTCTTCGCCCCGACATGAATATCGCTGTGCGGTCTGTCTATTCTTCCGACAATATCTCTCACTTTTGAATCGCTCTGGTCGAGGTCCTTCAGCCATTTGCCCAGTCTGCAGGAGGTATGGTCTCCGACAGTATTCGTGTCCAGTCTTACATAGCCAAGAATCATATTATAGACTCTCCATTTCCACATGAGGTGATCGGTGATGGTGAGATCGATCAGCACCTTAGGATCTTTCATGCTGGTAAATTTCAGGGCGTTCAGTCTTACCTCATCGATTCTGGAAGAGATGTCATAGAATGACTGACCTGTATGATTGGTCATATCCTTAAGCACTGCAGACTTTTCATTGATCTCCATGATGTTGGCTGTGATTTCCTGAGTGGTAGCAGTCTGCTCTTCGACGTTTGCGGAAATGGAAGAGAAGCTGCTCTCAAGACTGCTCATGATGCCGCCGATCTGGAAAATACCGCCTGTCGCCTCATTGATCGATTCTTTGGAATCGGAAAAACTGGTCACAACCCGGTCGATTTCCCCTGATGCCAGATTGATTTTCTCATTGAGTCCTTCCACGATCTTTCTGATGATGTCTACCTGTTCTTTTGTGCTTTGCGCAAGCTTCTTGATTTCATTGGCCACAACGACAAATCCTCTGCCGTTTTCTCCTGCCCTTGCCGCTTCTATGGAAGCGTTAAGAGACAGAAGATTGGTCTGGTCCGCCACGGATTTGATGACATTGACCAGCTCATTGATCTTCACGGTTTCGTCTCTGACTTCATCCATGATGTCTTTCACACCATCAATCTGGTTCATGTTTTCTTCAACAGCCGCAAAAGTCTTCTCCACCTTATCCAGCGCCTGATCTGTTTCCCCTTTTGCCGTTCTCATGTTTTCACTGGAGACCTGCACACAGCTTGAAATATCTTCTGTGGCCGCTGTCATTTCCTCACTGCTGGCCGCTACGTTCTGAATCATGTTTGCCTGATCGCCTGCATCTATAATCATGTCTCTGACATAATCAAGGCCTGTCATATACTGGAGCAGGTCGTTAACGACGCCTAGGGTGCTTACGATGCACTTTTCCTTGTCTTCCAGTATTCTGTCATACTGCATTTTTTCCTCTGATACCTGATGAGCCATGGCATTAACTTCTTTCTGATTAATGTCTGTTTTTTCCTGAACATTTTTATCCTCCGATTTTTCTATCCTCTTCTGACGTAAATCCTGTCACTCTGTTACATCTGATTCTTTGCGTGATTAATAAAGATTACACCTTGATATATATCGGCAGATTCAGTGAATATTCAAGGCTACCGGAAAAATAAGACAGGGATTCATCAGGAATCAGGACAGGAGAAATGGAGCATTCCTCCCGTGATCTATAAATCTTTGTGCAATCTGTCAATGGAATCCTTTTCAGATTGATTCTATGATAGGAGTATATTTTACAGAAGGAGCTGTTTTAGTTGGCAAATTTAGAATTGACAAATGTATGGAAAAAATATCCTGGTGATGTTGTCGCCGTCAAGGATTTCAATCTCACCATTGAAGATAAGGAATTCATCATATTCGTAGGTCCCTCAGGATGCGGTAAGTCCACTACCTTGAGAATGATTGCAGGTCTTGAAGAAATCAGCGAAGGAACCATCAAGATCGGGGACAGAGTCATTAACGACATCGATCCGAAAGACAGAGACATCGCCATGGTATTCCAGAACTATGCGCTTTATCCACATATGAGCGTATATGAGAACATGGCCTTCGGACTGAAGTTGAGAAAGATGTCCAAGGCAGATATCGATACCAAGGTAACGGAAGCAGCAAGAATACTCGACATCGAGCATCTTCTGAAAAGAAAGCC
>DAMDIS010000056.1:5152-8020 GCA_032100885.1 Proteiniclasticum sp. | reverse complement strand
CCTAAGGCTCTTTCAGGCGGACAGAGACAGAGAGTAGCCCTTGGACGAGCAATCGTCAGAGACCCGAATGTATTCCTCATGGATGAACCTCTTTCAAACCTGGAGGCAAAACTGAGAGTACAGATGAGAACAGAAATCTCAAAGCTTCATCAGAGACTGGAAACCACATTCATCTATGTCACCCATGACCAGACAGAAGCCATGACCATGGGTACAAGAATCGTCGTCATGAAGGACGGTCTCATTCAGCAGGTGGATACCCCACAGAACATCTACGACAATCCGGCCAACATGTTTGTTGCAGGATTCATCGGTTCACCTCAGATCAACTTCCTAAACGGTAGAGTTGTGGTCAAAAACGGAGATGCCCACCTGGAATACGACTCAGTGCTCATTCCTCTTTCAAAGGAGAAAGGCAGAATTCTTCTTGAACGCGGATATGAGAGAAAAGAAGTGGTCATCGGCGTCAGACCTGAAAACATCAGCTATGAGGAAGAGCTCATCACTAAATGGGGAACCCCTACTTTCAACGCCAAAGCAGAAGTCACAGAAGTTATGGGTGCAGAATCCTATATCTATCTGAGCAAAAATACAGATGAGATCACCATCCGTGTCAACGGAAGCAGCACCATCAGACCAAACGATATGGTTCCATTAGCCTTCAACAGTGAAAAAATCCATGTCTTTGACAAAGAAACCGAAGAAACATTATTATAGTATTAGAAGAACATCCGGGGATTTTCCTCCGATGGATAAAATAATCAACTGAGGTATCTTTTCACTGCAGTTAAAGGAGCAGATCCATGGCAGCATATTTTCTTTCTTCATTGAAAACCGAAGACCTGACTGAAGATATCATCACAAAGCTGGAAAAGAAAAAAGGAAAGAAAGCGCTCTGTCCGATTTTTGTCGGGACAGAAGAACCGGAGAAAATGCACGAATTCCTGGAGACCTATTTCAGGAATGAGGCGGATTTTCTGACTTTACCGGAAGGTATATTCGTTCTTTCCACCTATCGGGAATGCGAGAAGACAGCAAAAGGTCTTTCCACTGCTCTCCAGGAGAACTTCATGCCAAGGCATGTGGTGCTCTATTACAGAAATGAGTGCAGCCGTGGACTTTCAGCGAGCTTCAGAGAGCTTCTAAGAGGATATGAGACCCTTTTATCCATGTCTCATACAGAGCCGCTCATAGCCTTTGAAGATCTGTTCATCCTTTCCATGGTAGACGGGCTCAGTGAAGAAAACAGGAAATACTACAAAAATGAACTCCTTCCGCTTTACGAGAAGCTGCCCTACGAACTCCGAATCACTGCTGTTGCCTTTGCCAGGGAGAACCTCTCCATGGGAAAGACCGCAAAAGCTCTGTTCATTCACCGAAATACCCTGACCTACAGACTGGATAAGATCCGCCAGATTACAGGACTCGACATCCGGCAGATCAATGAAGCCGTGAAGCTTCTCGTTCTGTCGTATCTGTAGAAGCAATACTTTCAAGCATGCAATTTCAAATACTGGCGGTCATTCAAGTGCCAGTTCCCTCTTAATAAAAGCGCCGTATTTTCCTTTTCAGGTAGATACGGCGCTTCAGTATTTAAATCACTTCCTGTTTCCCGCGATTCCTTGAGCGAAGATAATCATCAATGCTCTTTTCATCAAGCAGAGGATAGTTCTCCATCATTCCTTCCTTGAGCACCTCCAAGTACAGCCTTCCTGCACCGTTCTGATCAACCACACCACGATTGGTCGCCGTCATCACCGGTATGCCCTCATGGATTCCCAGCTGCAGCTTATAGCCGTACCAGCTTGTATCGGATGGGTATCCATCGTTTTCCATGGCATAGATGTGCTCGAACTGCTCTCTTGTCATCAGATAGGCCACGCCATAGGCTCTTCCAGGTCGGGTCGCATCAAGAAATGATACGCCTTTATTCTCCCATCCAGAGGATTTCTTCCCGTAATACATATCAAAGGGAATCTCATAGATCATCTTTGCTCTTGGCGGGGTAAGGTCAGAGCAGGGATCATGCTTTTTCCTGCTGTTCCTGAAATAGGTTCCATTGATATAGCACATGAGTCTTTCCTCGAGCATGTTGGATCCGTAGGCGGCATACCATACCAGGTCCCCTCGGTTTCTCTCCTTTTTTCCCCATGGCTGGTCATACAGAGCCACAAGGTTCTTCTTGTCCACCTTTCTCAGATAGACATAGACACCGACGCTAGGGACACTGATCCCATCCATCTCCACAGTTCTTTTCTGCAGGGAATAGAGACTGCCCTCACTTTCAAGCATATTGATTCTTTTGAGCGTCTCGGGTGTGACAGAGTAGACTTCTCCTTTGACCCACCCTGACCTTGAAGATATGATTCCTGGATAGCTGCCAAGGTTATAAAGGTCATAGCCCTTAAGCAGTCCGTCGCCAAGATATCTGCTCTTTCCGAGATAGTGCTCGTGATTGCTGTTGCCCTTCATCAGTGTTCCATAAACAAAGATCAGTGTTCCCTTTTCCATTTCATTCATCCTCTCCATGACAGATGCGGCACGCTCTGTAAAATCTTCTCCCCAGCCATTGGTCACTTTCCCGCTCTTAAGCTTCTCCTCCAGAATGGATCGTACATCAAGAAAGATACTTGTAAATGTCGGACAGATTTCAGGAAATCTTGTGACAAACTCTTGAAGATGGGCAGCAGTGAATATTTCCAGTGCATCGAGGAGTCCTATGACGGCGTCATGGCCTGATCCGCTGAAACCTCTGCCCGTTGCACCAAGAAGTCCCTTTTTAAGTGTCTCCTTGAAACCTTCAAGCTCTTTCGCCTCTTCCGGACCATTCATAAAGATATAGGCAAGGAAAGATACGGCAATATAGCT
>DAMDIS010000056.1:3888-5142 GCA_032100885.1 Proteiniclasticum sp. | reverse complement strand
TCGGTCTGTAGAAGTAGAGCACTCTTGAATCACTGGGCATGGATGCAGGCTCATCCAGTCCCCAGAATACCATCTTGGGATTCTTTGAAAGAGGTTTGGCATCCTGGATAAGCTTTCTCGCATACTGAACGATCTCCTCTTTGCCTGCTTTTCCTTTTACAAGCTCATTCAGGTCATTTCTCATTTCCTCTATGATCTGGTCAAATTCCCTGGAGCTGACTTGTCCTCTTCTATAGAATGTGTTTTTCATTTTCTTTCCCTCCGCAGTTTTATTTTTGATTTACTTTATGTATCCATCATAAGCTTTAGACTGCGGAAGGGCGATGAAGCCGGGCTTCAAGTTCAGATGAGGCTTTCTTCATCATAGGCACTTTTCAGAATTCTTTTCAGCATGATCGTCTTCTCTCCCTGATCGCACACCACCTGAACGTTGTCTCCGTCGTACGATCTGGGCACAACACTGCATCCGGTGTAGAAGACTGAATCTCTTTCTGGATTTTCTTCATCCTCATCCTTCGGATACTCGATGATGCAGGTTTTGCCATTTTTTATGCAGTCCATAAGAACACTTGCACCTTGAGAACCTCTTCTACTCATTTGTTCCGTTCTGAACATCCCTTCCTCATCCATTTCAAGATCTCTGTACCAGGAAACATCATCCGGAATCAGATTCTCCATGACATAGAAAATCCTTTCCTTCGCATAGGGAGAAAGCTGCATCCATATGGAAACTGCTGAATACATGGCATAGTTTTTCAGTGCAGGTTCTCTGCTCATCGTTTTTAATCCCTTAAGGGTTGCAATTACCTGGGTAAGGTTAAACGTGAGAAAAAGAGGATGCGCAGTTGAGGCGAATTCCAGCCTGCTGTCCTTTCTTGTGGTCTCCTTAATGATGAACGGTTTCCCCATAATCTGTATGGGATCATTGCCTCTAAGCCTCGCAAGATCGTCCTCAATGGTTCGTTTGCTGACCCAAAGGATGTCTTCCAGATCCGATATCCTGATATCAGAACTCTGGAGCGCTTTGGCGATATACATGAGCCTTTCGAAGGAATTGGAAATATCGATGGGCGGAAAACTGATTTCCGGATCAAAGCTGTATTTTTCCTTCAGGAATCGGAGAAACTGTCTGAGTATATCCACTGCACTGGTCTTGTTGCTTGAGTATCCCTTTACCGTTTCTCTTACGGCATCGTCCATCTTATCGGAATCGAGCTCCTGCTCCTTACCATATTTCATGAGCAGTATCTGTAG
>DAMDIS010000056.1:0-3878 GCA_032100885.1 Proteiniclasticum sp. | reverse complement strand
AGCTGCCTTGTATGTACACCTTGAAATTTTTCCCGGTCATAAACTGCGTGACTGCCTGTTCTAGTTGTGGCATAAAGCTCCTCCATTCCTGTCTTTTATTCTGTTTAAGCAGTAATACTTCATACTTATAATATTACTATACAATAACGCTATACCAAAAAAAACAATAATCCGGATATTATTCAATCTGCTTTTCTTTTGGGGTTCACAGTAATTTCATCGTCCGTAGGATTCCGTAATGAGAGAACCTGTGGAGAGTTCATTTTCCTGGTTTTCGCGAGTTCATATGAGCCTTTGTGCTATGGATAGTGAAATATTGTCATTCAAATGATACAAAATATTCAAACTACTCTCCTATAATGGAGAAAAAGATAAGGAGCGAGGTGCGACATGAAAAAAACCATAGCATTACTTATGATCGGAATGATGAGCCTGGCCGCATGCAGCGCAGCAGACACTCCCCCCGTAGACGATGGAAACGGTGCAGAAACACCTCAGGAAGAACCGGCAGAAACTCCTGTTGAGACCCCCGCTGATGATGTAGATAACGATGAGATAGATGAAGAAGTTCTTGCTGATTTCGAGGCAGGTATAGCAGAAGCTGAAGATCCTCTGGAGGTCAAAGCCTCACTTGATGCCATCATGGAAACAGAATCCGAAAAGACAAATGATGAAGCCCTTACTGCATACTTTGCCTATCTCAGAGATTTTCAGCAGAGCGGCATGACACCCTACTTTGATGAGATGCAGAAACTTCAGCCCTTCTTCGAAGAAGGCACTCAGAATCTAAGTGGAGATGCCATAACAGATGAGTCCCTAAAAGACCTCTATGACCGCTTCACGGAGATGGGCTATAAGTTTGTACAGATCGAAGGCTCCATTGAACCTGTTGTGGATTATCGGATCATAGATGGGTATTCAGAATCTGTCTCTGACGAAATGATCGACTACGGTGCGTTTAAATCCGCTGAATCAGAGCAGTTGTGGGCAGCTGATGCGGGTATCGTCATTTCCATAGATGAGCTGGGAGAAAGAATTGCAGATGGAGAAGCATTCCTGGCCAAGTATCCCGAAACCGTACATAAAGAAGATGTCATTCTGGATCTGAGAAACTATCTTAACGGTTTCTTCGGAGGACTGGATAACACCCCTGCCGTTTTGGACAATGTCTACAGCGAGGAATTCATCACAGCCTACGAAAACTTTATGGATAAGCATCCAGATACAAAAACAGCAGAAGTGCTGACCACCTACTACGATGAACTTAAAGCTGCAGACTTTGCAGCGCCATACAACATAAACGACCCGGACAGCATAAGACTGTTCAGAGAACAGATCACCTATAAAGTGGATGAGGTCGTCAACGGATTATGATCTTGGCAAGCACATAGAATAACCATCCAAGGCAAACCAGTTTATTACAGATCGGGGACCATTGAACATCAGAAGTTTTCTGGTCCTTTCTTCTGGTCAATACTCTTTTTTGGCTATATTCATGGCCTTTCTCGGATCAGAAGTCTTATCTGAAACCAATGACCCATATAGAACCAGTAAAAATTCATACTCGAGGTGATGTTTATGAACGGTAAAGTACTCATTATTGAAGACGAAAAGAAGATTGCAGATGCCATTGCCTATGCCCTCAGAAGAGAAGGTTTCACCGTGGACGAAGTCTACCATGGAAGTGAGGCCATCGATAAAATCAGAGAATTCACACCAGAGGTCATCATACTGGATGTAATGCTTCCGGGCATGGACGGTTATGATATCCTGAAGAAACTGAAAACCGAAAAACCTTTCGGTGTCATCATGCTCACTGCAAAGGAAGATATCGTGGATAAGGTACTTGGTCTTGAGCTTGGCGCTGATGACTACATGACAAAGCCCTTCGACATGCGTGAACTGATGGCGCGGCTGAAGTCGCTCCTTCGGAGAATTCAGAGCTTAGGCATCCCTCATGATCAGGACACGATCAGTCTGAGCGGGATCATCTTAAAACCAGACAAGAGATCGGTGTATGCAGGAGATCAGCCTCTCGATCTTACCCCTAAGGAATATGACCTTCTGGCACTTCTGGTCTCAAACCCTGAAAGGGTCTATTCAAGAGAGCAGCTCCTTGATCTTGTCTGGGGCATGGAATACATCGGCGGCACAAGAACAGTGGATATCCACGTGCAGAGGCTTCGAAAGAAACTGGGACCGGAGTTCAGCGAAATCATTCAGACCCTGCACGGCATAGGCTACAAAGCCGTAGGAGGCAACGGTGAGAATAAGTATTAAGATCAAGTTCAGTGCATTTCTTGCCGCGCTTCTGATGCTGACGGTTCTTGTCCTCAGCCTTTTTGTTCTGCGCGGAATAAGAGTCAATCAGAAGTCCCAGTACGAAACCTACCTTTCCCGTCAGGCTCAGACCGCAAACATCTATTTTCTCCAGACTCTTCTTGCGGAAGAAAACAAGGTTCCGGACACCTTTCTGGAAAATAAAGGAGAAGAACTGGCCTTAAGCCTCGAGATGATCACCGGTCAGCTTGTGAGCATCTATGACCGGGAGGGAAACCTTGTCTCCAGAAAAATCGAACATATGCAGTCGGAAAACACCCGGGAAACCCTTCAGTATGCCCTGGACAACAAGACTGCCTACCTTGTTGAAGACAATTCCCTTTACTATCTGACCCCCCTTAAGATTGCAGATGATCAGGTCGGTGTCGTCCAGCTCTACTACTCCCTTCAAAGCGAATCCGAGTTTTACGACAGCATCCTTAAGCTCATGATCTATGCAGGTTTCGGTGTATTCATCCTCAGCTTTGTCCTTGCCTACTACTACTTCAGCTCCTTTGCAGGCGGAATCATGAAGCTGAATGAGATGGTGAAAAATGTAAGGGAAGGAAACTATGAAACTGAAATCATAAAACGGAGAGATGAAATCGGAGATCTCAGCATCGGAATCAGCGAGATGAGTGGAAGGATCAGAAAGACCATCCTTGATATGGAAGAGGAGCAGATAAAACTGAGTTCTGCTGTAAGCAAGCTCTCGCTTCTTGACCGGCAGCAGAAATCATTCATCGGAAGCGTCACCCATGAATTCAAGACACCGCTCACCTCAATCAAAGCCTATCTCGACCTTCTGGATATGTATCCGGATGATCTCAGTCTCCTTGAAACCGCAAAGAAGAACATCGAAAGCGAGACAGGCAGGCTCTATGATATGGTGGAAAAAGTCCTCAAGCTTGCGGTCACGGAAAAATATGATTTTGAATACAACCGTGAAAGGCTTGATGTGAAGGAGCTCATTCTTTCGATTACAGACATCCTGAAAGGGAAAATGGACAAGTTCTCACTATCCCTTGAAACAGATCTTTCCGAAGCCTACATCGAAGCGGACAGAGACAGCATGACCCTCATACTCCTTAATCTTCTGGATAATGCCATCAAATACAATAAAACCCGCGGAAGCATATCCGTTAAAAGCGCAAATAAAGATGGACATGTCGTCCTCGATATCGCAGATACCGGCATCGGTATACCGGAGGATCTGGCGGCAAAGATATTTGAACCCTTCTTCACAGTGGATAAAAACCGTTCAAGAGAAAACGGCGGAGTCGGTCTTGGACTGTCTCTTGCAGAAAAATATACAGAAGTTCAGGGCGGAAGCCTGAGCCTCCTTTATACCGGACCAGAAGGCACAGCCTTTCGGCTGATTTTTCCCGCATCCTGACTCAAGGACAGATACTGACCTACCGGGAATCAGAAAGATTCAGTATTTGCAGTCTGTACACAATATGTTGCAACACTGAAACAATTGCATATTCTCCCGAAACAACCCCCTGTTAAGATGAGAGCATAAAGAGGAGGTCATCGAAATGAAAAACACAATCATA
>DAMDIS010000055.1:2547-16578 GCA_032100885.1 Proteiniclasticum sp. | reverse complement strand
TGGGGAGGGGGATCTGTGGATCCTCCTCTTCATTTCTATGGCTTTCGGACGGAATGTGTTTTACACTTTGTTCTATGCTTCCTGTCTGGGGCTTCTCTTCTCTCTTGTCAGAATGAAAAAGGAAGTCTATTTTCTTCCATTTCTTTTCCTGGGACTTCTGATTTCTCGGGTGGAACTGATCAATAACTTATTTGGCATTTAAGTATGGATTGTACCGTTATGAAGGTTTACAATTATTAACCTGTGAAGATTAACACAATTCCTGCAAAATGTGTTTGACATTAGAGATGGGTATGACTATAATAAGCTTTAATAAAAAAAACAGTTACTCGTATAAGCTCCTGATATGGGGGGGCGTTTCTACCGGAAGCCAATGTAATTTCCGCCTATGAGTGACAGGGTGCTCTTTTAGCATACCCTTGTCACGCATGTGATTTCGGGTATGCTTTTTTATATTTTGAGGAGGATGAAATGGGAAAAATTATTAAGACTGCCTATACTTTCGATGATGTACTGCTGGTACCCAACAAATCTGAGGTGCTACCAAAGGATGTTTCCATAAAGAGTCAGCTGACAAAGACCATCACCCTGAATATCCCGCTGATGAGTGCAAGCATGGATACAGTCACAGAATCCACCATGGCCATCGCAATGGCAAGAGAAGGCGGTATCGGAATCATCCATAAGAATATGACCATCGAAGAACAGGCTCATGAGGTTGATATCGTCAAGAGACAGGAAAATGGGGTCATCGTAAATCCATTCCATCTAACTCCTGACCGCAGCATAAAGGAAGCCAATGAACTCATGAGACGTTACCGTATAAGCGGAGTGCCCATAACTGAAGAGGGAAAGCTGGTGGGTATTGTAACCAACAGAGACCTGGTCTTTGAGACCGACTATGAAAGACCCATCTCAGATGTCATGACGAAAGAGAACCTCATTACAGCCGTTGAAGGCACAACAATAGATGAAGCCAAGGAAATCCTTAAAAAGCATAAGATCGAAAAGCTTCCACTGGTGGATGCGGACAACAATCTTAAAGGGCTGATTACCATTAAGGACATCGAAAAGACAAGACTCTTCCCGAATTCTGCCAAGGATGCAAGGGGAAGACTTCTCTGTGGAGCAGCAGTAGGTGTTACCCACGATACAATGGAAAGAGTCAAGGCTCTTGTTGAAGCAGGAGTGGATGTCCTCATTCTCGATACAGCTCATGGACACTCGGAAGGGGTCATGGAAGGGGTAAGAAAGATCAAGAAGGCTTATCCTGATATACAGGTCATCGCAGGAAATGTTGCCACAGCACAGGGTGCTATAGAGCTTGCCGATGCAGGAGCTGATGCGGTGAAGGTTGGAATCGGACCTGGATCCATCTGCACCACAAGAGTGGTATCAGGCGTTGGTGTTCCTCAGCTTACTGCAGTCATGGACTGTGTGGAAGCGCTTGAAGGCAGAGGCATTCCTGTCATCGCGGACGGCGGAATCAAGTATTCAGGAGATATTGTAAAGGCGCTTGCAGCAGGAGCTGGAGCGGTTATGCTCGGATCCATCCTTGCAGGATGTCATGAGTCACCTGGAGAAGTGGAGATTTATCAGGGCAGAAACTATAAGGTCTACCGTGGTATGGGCTCACTGACTTCCATGAACAAGGGATCAAGCGACAGATACTTCCAGGAAAATGCCAAGAAGCTTGTTCCTGAAGGTGTAGAAGGAAGAGTTGCCTACAAGGGACCCGTTGCAGATACCATATTCCAGCTGGTAGGTGGAATCAGATCAGGTATGGGATACCTTGGTTCAAAGGATCTTGAAACACTGTTTGATACTGCCACATTCGTTGTTCAGACAGCAAACGGATTGAAAGAAAGTCATCCCCATGATATCTACATTACAAAAGAAGCACCAAACTACAGTAATAAGGAAGCTTAGGAGAGTATATGGAAAATAATATGATTCTTGTCATCGATTTTGGTGGTCAGTACAATCAGCTGATCACAAGAAGAGTTAGAGAAGCCGGTGTGTACAGCGAGCTGATCTCCTCAAAAACACCCATAGAGACCATTAAAGAGAGAAATCCCATTGGAATCATCCTTACAGGAGGGCCAAACTCAGTATATGAGGAAGGCTCCATGACCATATCCGAAGAAATCTTCAGTCTGGGGATTCCGGTCCTTGGCATCTGCTACGGTCATCAGCTGATGACCCATAAGCTGGGCGGTAAGGTAAAGACAGGAAGCATCAAGGAATACGGTAAAACAGACATCGTTTATGATACAGACAGCACCATCTTTGAGGGTCTTGAAAAAGAATCCACCGTATGGATGAGCCACGGAGATGAGGTAGAATCTGCACCGGAAGGCTTTAAGGTCGTTGCATCCACTAAGGACTGCAAGATCTCAGCCATGGAGAATAACGAAAGAAAGCTCTATGGACTGCAGTTCCATCCTGAAGTGGTACATTCCGTGCTTGGAACAGAAATCCTTTCAAACTTCATCCACAAGGTCTGTCAGGCGGAGAGAACCTGGGAGATGAAGGACTTCGGTCTTCAGAAGATTGAAGAGATCAGAGTGAAGGCAGATGGCAAGAAAGTGCTCTGCGCACTTTCCGGTGGAGTTGACTCCTCCGTTGCAGCGGTTCTTGTTCATAAGGCAATCGGAAATGACCTGACCTGTATCTTTGTGGATCACGGCCTTCTTCGCAAGAATGAAGGGGATGATGTGGAGAGGATCTTCAGAGAAAGATTCAAGATGAACCTCATCAGAGTCAATGCACAGGAAAGATTCTTAAGCAAGCTTAAGGGTGTTGAAGATCCTGAAAGAAAGAGAAAGATCATCGGTGAAGAATTCATCAGAGTCTTCGAGGAAGAGTCCAATAAGCTTGGAAAGATCGACTATCTTGTTCAGGGAACAATCTATCCTGACGTTGTGGAATCTGGCACAGACACAAGCCAGGTCATCAAGAGTCATCATAATGTCGGCGGTCTTCCTGAGGATATCGAATTTGAGCTCATCGAACCATTAAGAGAACTTTTCAAGGATGAGGTCAGAGTACTCGGAGAAGAACTGGGCATTCCTCATGACCTGGTCTACAGACAGCCTTTCCCAGGACCAGGACTCGGAATCAGAGTACTTGGAGAAGTTACGCAGGAGAAGCTTGAAATCGTAAGAGAAGCGGATCATATATTCAGAGAAGAAATTGCAAAGCATAAACTGGATGAAACCATCTGGCAGTATTTTGCAGCACTTCCAAATGTTAAGAGCGTCGGTGTAATGGGTGATGGAAGAACTTACTCGCATCTCATTGCACTAAGAGCTGTACAGTCCACAGATGGAATGACCTCGGAATGGTCAAGAATTCCTTATGATGTTCTGGATGCGGTTTCCAGAAGAATCGTAAATGAAGTGCCGGGAGTCAATAGAATTGTGTATGACATTACCAGCAAGCCACCCTCAACTATAGAGTGGGAGTAGAATATGATCAAGAGACCCTGGGAAACCAGTGGTCTCTATTTTGTATGACGGGCATGCCGTCTAACTGTGGTGAAAGTCCACAAGGGGCGTAGTTGCCGACAAACCCCATAGCGACTTGCAAGATTCACACCGCGAGGTGTGGGTGAGAGGAAGCAATAGCGAACATGTAGCCTGACGCACAGAAACCTGATAATAAGGCCTGTATGGCGGATAAGCTGGCAAAATGCGGTGAAGTCCAAAAGGCAATCGTAACCTATACAGGTAGATCAGGCAGGTAGACATGGAAAGACAGACGGCTTATCCCGTGAGATCTCATAGACGGCGCGCGCCGTAGTAACAACGAACTATGAGAAGTCAGCAGAGGTCATAGTATCTGACAAGGGGAAGGACCGAACAGTTCAAAGTCAAATGGACTTTCGAATGTAAATGCATAGGTCCGACGAGAACCCGATAGTGAAGTCGTAACGGAGCAGACGGTTCAAAGGAGTTAGGACTAATGTGCATGAAAGCAAAACAGGAAAAGGAGACATAATCATGTCGCAACTGATGGAACAGATACTGTCCAGAGAAAATATGAAGCTTGCACACAAGAAGGTGAAAGCCAACAAAGGCGTAGCGGGTATTGACGGTATAAGCGTCGACGACGTCGACGAGTACCTGAAGGAAAACTGGACAAGTATCAGAGAAAGTATCCGAAATAGGAAGTACCCTATGTGTCAGAATAGTTGTCGTACCCAATAAAATAAAGTATCCTATGAGGATTAAACTAAGAAAAAATTATCATCTACACCTTTCATGCAATGAAGAGTATAATCAGATATAATAAGTGTATTATTTCGAATCAATCAAAATAACCGATTCTGCATTTTCTCAGAAAAGCAGCCGATCCTGATATGACGGCTGAGTCTGGATGCAGTGCATACAGGAGGATAAAATGATCTATCGTAATGCAGTTCTGGAAGACATTCCAGCAGTTTATGCACTCCAGCAGAAATACCACATATCCACCATCGAAGAGGCGGATAAGAAAGACGGGTTTGTAACTACCCTATTTAATGAGGCACAGCTTACTGATCTGATTCAGAAGGAAGCGGGACTTTTCATCGCAGTGGATGACGATATGCTTGCCGGATACGCCATGGCGGCCTCATGGGCATACTGGTCGCAGTGGCCACTTTTCCAGCATATGATCAGGGATCTTGGCAACACGACCTATCGTGGGGAGATCCTGACTACGGAAAATTCCTACCAGTATGGTCCAATCTGCATTGATGCGAAATACCGAGGCACCGACGTCCTACCCGGTCTGTTTGATTTTTCCAGGCAGCAGATGAAGAGACGCTTCCCATTTCTCATCACTTTCATCAACCAGATCAACGGCAGGTCCTTTAGAGCGCACAATAAGAAACTTGGCCTGGAACTGATCAAGACTTTCGAGTTCAACAGCAACCAGTACTATGAACTGGGTTGTGAGACATCCAGTCCGCTGCATCAAAGTGAGTTGGCAACAAAAATCACATAAAATAATCTGAGTTTCAAGGTATCCTGACACAATTTTAAGACGAGAGTTGAACACAAGTCATAGTTTCTTACGATTTATATATCCTGACGAAAACCCAGTAATGAATGCGATCAAGGAACTGATTATAGATCTCTAATTCAATAATCAGTTTTACAAGAATACTTATTTGGAAGACGATTTAAGTATTCTTGTTCATGAAAGAAAGCCTTCTCAAATTTATTTCAATTTGAGAAGGCTTTCTGCTGTTCGATAAATGAATGTATCAGTCTTCTGTTGTCGATGGAGTTTTTGGGACTTCAATTTCAAAAGTGGTTCCCTTGCCAGGCGCAGTATCTATACGGATGGTGCCACCATGAAGAGCGACAATTTTCCCGACGATGGTCATACCAAGACCATTACCGCTGCCTGCATGAGAGGCGTCTCCCTGATAGAATTTATCAAAGATTCGCGAAACATTTTCCTCACTCATACCCGATCCCTGGTCCTTAATGACAAAAATCAGGGAATTGACCTTCTCCGGGATGAGCACTTTGATGATGGAACCATCGGGAGAGAACTTCACCGCATTATCCAGAAGATTGATGAAGACCTGCTTCATAAGCTCCTCATTTGCGGTGAAGAGAATTTCTCCCCTGTCAAAGTCAATCTCAATATCCCGATCACTCCACTTGCTGTAGATCATGGCAATGACCAGGCGAATCTGCTCACTGACGTTATAGGTTTTCTTGTCTGTGAGAATAGACTGGTTTTCAAGCTTTGAGAGGCTCAGCACCTGATCAGCAAGCTCAGCAAGACGCTCTGATTCTGTGATGATGGTGTCAAGATATTCACTGCGGGTCTCTTCTGTGAGATCATTCCGCTTTAAAATCCTCGCAAAACCACGGATGGAAACGATAGGGGTTTTGAACTCATGGGAAAAGTTGTTGACAAAATCTGTCCTAAGGAGCTCCACGCTGCCAAGCTCCTCCGCCATATGGTTGAAGCTGTCGGAAAGCTGTTTCAGCTCATGGGGACCTTTAAGATGGATCCTGGCGCTGTAGTCTCCCTCTGCAATCCTGTCTGTAGCTTTCATGATTTCAAGCAGAGGTTTCAGAGGTTTATCACTGAAGATAAAGGCAAAAAACGTGCCGATGACAAGACTTATGATGGCAAAAACAAGGAGAGAGAGTCTGTGGTTGTAGCCCACTACGTCGTAGCCCATCTTAACCAGCATGAATCCGAAAAGAAATATCACTACGGAAGATCCCAGCATGATGAGACACACAATCAGTGCAAAAAGAAGAGCGAGCTGGATCCTCTTCAGTTTTCTCCTAAGACTATCCATGGTGAATCACCGCTTTATAGCCTATTCCTCTGATGGCCATAATCTCAAACTCCGGATACGACTCAAAGCGTTTTCTCAGTCTGTTGATATGGACATTTACAGTCACATCGGAGGTTTCCGAATCCATGCCCCAGATTTCATCCATGAGCTGAAGCCTTGTAAAAATCTTGTCGGGATAGGAGAGAAGCTTATAGAGAAGATAAAACTCTTTCTGGGGAAGGGTCTGGCTCTCTTCATCCCTTTTGACCGTCAGTGCGTCATAGTCAAGAATAATCTGCCCGACCCGGAGCTTATGGTCACTTGCAATGGAGGATCTTCTAAGAAGCGCCTTGATCCGAAGCAGCATTTCTTCCTCCTTCACGGGTTTGATCATGTAGTCATCGGTACCAGCAATGAATCCCTTGGTAAGTTCTTCCGGCAGATGCTTTGCAGTCGTCATGAGAATGGGCGTGTTGTCGCCCACACTTCTAAGATGTTCGGTAAACTCGTAACCGTCCATATTCGGCATCATCACATCCAGCACGATGAGATCAACTTGCTGGTTTAAAAGGATATCAAGAGCCTCCAGACCATCCTTTGCCGATACCACTTTATAGCCTGAAAGCTCCAGTACGGCTTTCATCAGTTTTGCGGTGCTTTTGTCGTCTTCCACGACCATCAGTTGAAACATTATAGACTCCCCCTTATCATTGCAAAAATTATACCATAAATTATAAACTGAAAATAAACTATGAGAAGGGCCCATACATTTGAGGTGAAAAGAAAAATGATCATATTCCTTTTTAGTTTATGTTCAGTTTCTTAAGTCGCAGTAGAATAGCAGTCGTTAGATAAATAGAAGGAGTAGATGAATATATGCTACAGATAAAGAAAATCAGCAAGAAGTATCAGACGGGGGATCTTATTCAGACAGCCCTTGACGGCGTGAGCCTGAATCTCCGTGACAATGAGTTTGTGGCCGTCCTTGGGCCAAGCGGATCAGGAAAGACAACCCTGCTCAATATCATCGGCGGACTGGACCGCTATGACAGCGGAGATCTTGTAATCAATACCATTTCCACCAGAAACTACAAAGATCGTGACTGGGATTCCTACCGAAACCATACCATCGGTTTCGTATTCCAGAGCTATAACCTCATTCCTCATCAGTCCATTCTCTCCAATGTGGAGCTGGCGCTGACCATTTCGGGCATATCCAGAAAAGACCGTAAAGAACGGGCAAGAAAAGCTCTGGAGGAAGTGGGTCTTGGTGATCAGCTCCACAAGAAGCCGAATCAGATGTCCGGAGGTCAGATGCAGAGAGTGGCCATTGCAAGAGCTCTGGTGAACAATCCCGACATTCTTCTGGCGGATGAGCCTACAGGCGCTCTGGACACCGAGACAAGTGTTCAGGTCATGGAGCTTCTGAAGGAAGTGGCGAAAAACAGACTTGTGGTCATGGTGACCCACAATCCCGAGCTTGCGGACAAGTACGCCACGCGTACCGTGCGTCTTCGGGACGGAAGAGTTGTGGACGATACGGATCCTTATGAGCTGAATGAAGAAGAGCTTAAAGAACCGGAGCACAAGAACATGGGGAAAGCTTCAATGTCTTTCCTTACCTCTCTTTCCCTATCCTTCAACAACCTGAAGACCAAGAAGGGAAGAACCATTTTAACGGCATTTGCGGGTTCCATCGGGATCATCGGCATCGCGCTTATTCTTTCTCTGTCTACTGGAGTCAATGAGTACATTGAAGATATCCAGAAGAGCACCATGGCGTCATACCCGATCAATATTGAGGAAAGAACTTTTGATCTGAGTACCGTCATTGCGGAAACACCAAGACCTGGCGCTACGGAAGAGGAAGCGGACCATGCGCTGGATGGGATCTATGTCAACGGATCGGACCTGGAGCAGGCATCCAAGATCCAGACGAACTACAATGAGAACAACCTCACCGCCTTCAAAAAGTATCTGGATGATCCGACCAGCGAGATTCATGAGTTTGTCGGCGAGAACGGCATCATCTACAGCTACAACACCAATTTCAGTATCTTTACGAGAGACAGTGAAGAGGCTCTGATCAATACCGACGGCAGTACCCTCAAAGAGGAAGATGACACGCAAAGACCTGGCGGAGGAATGTTCGGCGGAGCCATGAGTGGAAGCACCTCAAACTTCACAGAGCTTCTTCCTGGAGTCAAAGGAGAGGGTGTAAGCTCAGCAATCCTTGAAAGCTATGACGTGGTAGCGGGTCAGTGGCCATCTGAGTATAACGAGATGGTGCTGGCACTGAACAAGAACAGCGAGATTTCCGCCACCAAGCTCTATGAGATTGGAATACTTCCAGCCTCCGAGTATAAGGAGATCATGGAGAAAATCGACAACGGAGAAGAAATCACCATTGAAAACAGAAAGATCGACTACGAGGAAATCATGAAACAGTCCTTCTATCTGATCCCTGCAGCAGACACTTTCGTGAAAGGGGATAACGGGCTTTATGAGGAGCTGACAGAGACAGAAGATCTGGAGGCTCTCCTGGATGGGGCTGTTGAAATGAAGGTCAGCGGAGTCATAAGGTTAAAGCCTGATTCGGATTATGCCTTTGTGACAGGAGTATTCGGATATACCAAGGCTCTGACAGACTACCTCATTGACTATACAAACAGCTCAGATCTTGTAAAAGAACAGGAAGCTTCAAAAGAGGTCAATATCCTTAGCGGTGTAAGCTTTGCTCCTTCAGATGAAAAGGCAAAGATTGAGGATGCTAAGGTTTACCTTTCCAATCTGGGCGTCACAGAGAAGGCCAACCTCTTTAGAACCATCATGGCCACAGGTCAGGCCGGAGCACCAGGAGCAGGTGGAGCACCAAACGCGCCGGGAGCACCAGGACAGTCCGGGGAGATGGGAGAAGTGCAGCTTGCTGCCATGTTTGATGATTATCTTCTAGACCCAGAGGACGAGACCCTTCTTAACATCTATGACAGCTATATTTCTCCTGGAAGCTATGAGGAGAATCTGGAGAAGTTTGGCGTGGTGAGTCTTGATGCGCCTTCTTCCATCAACATCTATGCGGACAGCTTTGAAGGCAAGGATAAGATCTCCGAGGCCATCGAGAACTACAGCAAAACCGTGCCGGAAGAAAACAAGATTGTGTACACAGACTACGTGGCCATTCTGATGTCTTCTGTCACAACCATCATCAATGTCATCACCTATGTGCTGATCGCGTTTGTTGCCGTTTCCCTTGTGGTGTCCTCCATCATGATCGGGATCATCACCTTTATCTCTGTTCTGGAACGTACCAAGGAAATCGGAATTCTCCGTGCTATGGGTGCGTCCAAGAAGAACATCTCTCAGGTGTTCAATGCGGAAACCTTCATCATCGGAATCATCACGGGTATCATCGGGGTAGGCGTAAGTCTATTGCTCCTTATTCCAGGAAATGCCATCATCCACGCGATGACGGGGCTCGATACCGTGAATGCCAAGCTGCCACTTACAAGCGGGCTCATTCTCATAGTACTGAGCGTTCTGCTCACCGTAATCGGCGGACTTCTGCCTGCGAAAAAGGCAGCCAAGCAGGATCCGGTTATTGCATTAAGAACGGAATAGTTCAATTTAGCAGCAGCAGATAATAAGGCAGTTAAGAGAAAATATCAGGAAGAGACGGGATTTGATTAGGAATCCCGTCTTTTTGATGCGGTGAAATGATGCGCAGTAGCTGAGATCATATTACTACTGATTTTGAAATACCTTTAGTCAATTGCTTTGATCTGAGAGCATAAGGATTATCAGTCTTTATATAAAACGAGAGGTGTAATGACTTAAAATCTTTGTAGTAATGGTGAAGACATACACTTATAATAAGATAAAATCCTGTTGAGCGCAAATCATTAAATCCAAGGAAATATAAGGAGGAGGATTGTTCTGAAAAAACACACGAAAAAAGTGATCGCACCCATTGTCATTACCGTTTTAGTTATCTTGTATTTCATCTTCTATATGTGGATCGGATGGTCCTCAAGCGATGAGATACCATTTATTATGAAAGTCTTGCTGCTGATTGTTCCTGCAGGATTTATTGGATTGATCAGTTACATGCTGTTTGAGAGAATTAAAGAGATAAAGGGGGGTGAAGAAGATGATCTTGGTAAATACTGATTATATAACAGGTAAAGAGCTTGAAATGCTTGGTCTTGTGAAGGGAAGTACCATTCAGACAAGAAACATAGGACGGGATATTTCTCAGGTATTCAAGCACATGATCGGTGGTGAACTGAAGGAATACAATGAAATGATGAATGATGCAAGAGCCCTGGCGACCAAAAGAATGGTAGAAGAAGCGGATATGCTGGGCGCAGATGCAGTAGTGAACATCAGGTATGCTTCCGCTGCAGTCATGCAGGGGGCAGCTGAAGTCATTGCATATGGTACCGCGGTTAAGTTCAGATAAGTACCTGTATCCAGTCACTTTCATCATATGCTCACTCATGGAAAAGGGGAATTCAATACACTGCCAAGGAAGAGATGGTCATGTTCAGCTGAACATGACCATCTCTTCGTTTAATATCTGTATTTCTCTTTTCAGTTCGAAGCGGGCCAGTCTCTGACTTCTGATCAGCATAATCTAAGATCATGAAATCATTCAAAAGGTTTAAGCACGACCTTGATGACACCGTCTTCCTGTTTCTCGAACAGCTTGTAGTACTCTTCCGCTTTACCGATGGGTACATGGTGCGTTGCAAAGTTCATGACACCTAAAGGATCATCATCGGTCAGATGTGGGATGATCTGATCCACCCAATGCTTGACGTTGGCCTGACCCATTTTCAGTGTAATCTGCTTATCGAAGAGAATACCCAGAGGAGTTGGATCAACCATACCGTTGTACACACCGATGAGGGAGATGGTTCCGCCTCTTCGAACTGTTTCAACGCTCTGATGGAAAGCCGCCATACGGTCTATTCCGACTGTTTTAAGAAGTGGTTCAGCGATGACATCAGGCATCTTCCCTGCAGCTTTCTGAATAAAGGTCTGAGATGCTATGCCGTGAGCTTCCATACCGACAGCCTCGATGACACAGTCGGCACCACGACCTTTAGTCAGAGCCTGAACCGCATCTTTCAGATCGTTGCCCAGTTTTTTATAGTCAAGAACATGGACTCCGCTTTCTTTGGCAAAAGCCAGTCTTTCCGGAACAGCGTCTACACCGATGACAAGAGATGCACCCTTTAGAAGTGCTACCCGGCAGGACATAAGCCCTACTGGTCCAAGTCCCATGACCACCACGCTGCTGCCTTCTTTGACACCGGCATATTCAACAGCCTGCCAGGCTGTTGGCAGGACATCCGACAGGAAAAGATACTGATCATCAGGTCCTTCTTTTGGGACCTTGATGGGACCGAACTGACCTTGTGGAACTCTTAAGTACTCCGCCTGACCGCCGGCAACATGACCATACATCTTGGTATAGCCGAACAGCGCTGCGCCTCGGTCATATTCCGTTACCTGGGTAGTCTCACATTGAGAGTTAAGTCCAAGATTACACATGAAGCAATGGCCACAGGATATATTGAAGGGGATAACGACTCGGTCACCAACCTGAAGATTCGTCACTTTGCTTCCGACTTCAACCACTTCACCCATAGGTTCATGACCCATGATGTCTCCTGCTTCCATAATGGGAGACAGTACACGGTAAAGATGAAGATCCGAGCCGCAGATTGCGGAAGAGGTGACTTTAATGATGATATCTGTATCTTTCTGTATAGAAGGGTCGGGAACTGTCTCTACTCTAACATCCTTCTCACCATGCCAAACGACTGCTTTCATTCTTTTTCCTCCTTATGATATAGCCATCTTTCGATTCAGATAGCCTGAACAGTGAATCAGCTTACTTTCGATGTATTATCTCTGACCGTCAGTAGTTGCATACAATAGGTTTCACCTCTGATTGTCTAGATATTACTATGAAGATAAAGAGAAAATTTTACGATAAGGAGTAATTTCTGTTAATTCTTCAATGTCTATTCCGAAACAGGAAGTCTTCGAGAATGTGAAATGAAAGTAAGCAGCCCAGAAACCGTTGATGGTCTCTGGGCTGCTTACTACGTTTATACTGCTGAAAACTGTTCCTTCCTAAAGGGCGACTGGTTTCAGAATAAATGAAAGTCAATATCTGCTGAAGAGCTCCCTGATGATGGGATAGGACTCTTTCAGTCTTTCCTTCACGACGGGCTCGGTCCATTCATTCCAGGTGTAGGTATGGAGTTCTTCTTTTCTGATGATTCCATTCTGGGTGTTCACCGAAGTGCTTTCTTTTCCGCCTTTAACGGAAATCCCCACAAAGGAGATTTCATTGATGTTCAGTCTTGATTCAATCCCGTCTTTATAGACATCACCCATGATTTCCATGGTGCTGGGATCTGTAAAACCGATAAGCTGCCATGGAATTCTCACCTCGACAACGCCTTCTTCGTAGCTGATCTTGTAGTCGGCGAGTGAGTCATAAGCGGCTGAATTGAGATCAGTGGTTCCTTCTCGAAGTTTTCCGGTTTCATAATCGGAGAATGGAATGACTTCTCCGGTAAAAGGGACAGTCAGCTCTTTATTAAGGGGGAGTCTCAGTTCATCATAGATTCCCTGGTCTTTCTTTCCGTCGGCATTCTTTTTGTCGATCATACCGAGCTTATGGGCATAGAGATACTGGTGGACGTCATAATAGCTGTCCACGAGAATCCTGGATTCATCCTCATTTCCGATCCGGATGAGATACTCCATGCCTTCCTCAACTGCAGAGGAATGATCCTTAATCCCAAATACGGCATTATCGGACTTCTGGCTCTTCCGTACTACTTCTGGTGGAGATGCTGGGTCCTGTGGTGGAGATCATCGGGTATATTTCAGTTATCGCTTCCTTCTTCCTCGGCATTCTGAATATCAATTTTGCGATTCTATACTTCACCTTCTCTGTACTATATGGAATCTTCCTGTCGGTCACGTCAGTGATGCTGGAGGAGTACAACTTCATGAAGTACGACAAAATCAGTGATTACATCAGAATGATCATCTTCGCCGTAATTGAAAATTTCGGCTACAGACAGTTGACCACCTGGTGGAGGCTAAGAGCGTTCTTCGGTTACAGAAGGAAGAAGAATCAGTGGGGGAATATCGAACGTAAGGAGTTCAGCTCAAAAGCTGCTTAGAAAAGCTCAATAAACCGAAAAGAAATGAAAACAGGCTGAGTGTCCATTAATGAGTAATGGGTACTCAGCCTTTCTTAATTGTCTGTGAATCATCCAGATCTCAGTGGATCTTAACCGGGATACAGTTTGCTTCATAAGACCTCTTAAGAATGGGATATCGTAATCAGAGAAGTTCAGCAAGAAGATTTACAGAGAGGGCTTTAGATAGTAAACTAAGTATATATTTGAAAATTTGATTCATTCTGAATAATATATTGTTTACGAATACTGAAGTGAGCGGAAGATATATAGTACTCGTGATTTCAGGATTGATAAGGGGGATAAAAATGGATTACGATGTCATCGTTATCGGGGGAGGTCTTTCAGGCCTTACATCAGCAGGTCTTCTTGCAAAGAGAGGACTATCAGTTGCTGTAATAGACAAAAGCTATAATCCAGGGGGATCCTGCGGGGTGTTCAAAAGAGGAAGCGTCACCTTTGATCAGGGCTCGGCGATGCTCTACGGTTTCGGCGAACATGGATTCA
>DAMDIS010000055.1:0-2537 GCA_032100885.1 Proteiniclasticum sp. | reverse complement strand
TTGTTTTCAATGCCCTTGAAGAACCTATTGACATGATCAGGCACGATCTGCTTTACACGGTGAATTACAAAGGGAAGAAGATAAAGTTCTGGCCTGATGTGGAAAAGTTTGCAGAGGAGCTGTCTGAAGTTTTTCCGGGCGAAAGGGAAAATATCCACCGCTTCTATCATGACATTCTGGTCATGTACAGACACGTTATGGTGGATACGCCAACTTATACAACTGCTGATGAGACAGACAGGAATCATGCGCTGAAAAGCATGAGGAAGCATCCTGTTTCCTATTTCCGATTTCTTACACTTTTAAACAGGAGCGCGCGAAAACTTCTCTCCAGGTATTTTACCGATCCTGAAATCTTCAATTTCTTCGATAAACTGACTTCCACATACTGCTATGCGACAGTTGAGGAAGCACCCGCAGTTCTTGCAGCGGTCATGTTTGTGGACAACCATGTGGGCGGAAGCTATTATCCTGCAGGTTCAACACTCTTTCTTCCAGGAAAGCTTGAGAAGGTCATTGAAGAAAACGGCGGAGATATGATTCTTGAGCGTGAGGTCACCGCCATACTTTTTGAGAAGGATAAACCTTCCGGTGTGCTTCTTGATGATGGAAGAACTCTGAGCGCCAGGGATATCATCTACTCCGGAACAGTCTGGAATCTATACGATAAGCTGCTGGACCCGTCCCATACAAAAGAAAAGAGAAGAGAATGGGCGAAAAGTCAGGTGCCTACCTATCCAAGCGTTGTACTTTATACGGTGGTCGGTCGTGAGGTCATTCCGGAAGACACAGCAAACATCGAACTCATTGTGGGCAATCCGGAAAAACTGGATGAGAGTGAGGTGACAGCATATATTCTCAGCATAGACGACAGAACACTCTGCGCAGAGGATGAACATACAGTGACAGCCATCGGTCCGACCTTCCAGAACTGGGATCGCGATGACCATAATACTTATCAGGAAAAGAAAGAGCTGGAAAAGGAAAGACTCATTGCGGTACTTGAAAAGAGGTTTCCCGGGTTCAGACAGTCCGTTCGATTTGCAGAAGTTGCTACGCCTGAAACCATCAGGCGGTATACCCTGAAAAACGGTGGAGCTGTCGCCGGTCCCAAGCAGATGCTTGGACAGCATATGTTCAAGAGGCTTCACACCCGAACAGAGTGGGACAATTTCTTCTGCTGCGGAGAATCGACGGTTATGGGAACGGGAACACCGACAGTGACCACATCGGGGCTTACAGCCGACAATGCGGTTTTAAAGAAGCTCGGGAAGGAACCTTTTGTCTTTCAGAAGGATATGAAAAACTACGTGAGAATTGTGGACAAGCCTTTCACAGAAGACAGGCTTTTTGAAGGATATGACGGGAAAACCAGGGACATGATGCATGAAGCCATGAGATGCAGATACTGTGAGCACCCCGGCTGCACCAGAGGGAAAGGCGCCGATATCCGAGGGATCATGAGAAGAGCTTCAGTGGGCAACTTCATGGGGGCATGGAAGAGCTGGAATCATCTGCCTGCTGAGCCTGAAGAACTTCTGATGTATGAATCGCGGTGCATCCTGGCTCATGATCAGGGTGGTCCAGTAAGAATTAAAGATGTCATCACACAGCTCGAAGAGGTGGCAAGATGAGTAAGAATTATGATGTGATTGTTGCAGGCGGAGGCCTGGCCGGGCTTACAAGCGCAGCCTATCTTTCAAAGTACGGCTACAGGACGCTGCTCTGCGAAAAAGGAAAGAAGACAGGAGGCCTTGTCAATACATTCTGGCATAAGGACTTTGCATTTGATGGGGGAATCAGGGCATTTGAGAATTCCGGCATCATCTTTCCCATGCTGAAGAGCCTCGGCATCAGCCTCGATGTTTCAAGAAATCCCGTATCCATAGGCATAGGAGACAGGTGGACAGAACTTCAGTCTAAGGACAGTCTAGAAGACTACAGTAGAATGCTTGGTGAGATATTTCCACATGATGGTGAAGCGGTATCGAAAATTGCAGATGAAATCAGAAAAGTCATGGGCTATATGGATGTCCTCTATGGCATCGAGAATCCGCTCTTTCTGGAAGACATGAAAGACAGAGAATATCTCATGAAAACACTGCTGCCCTGGCTGATCAGATATCAGCTGAAGATCGGCAAAGCCAGCAGGATGAATGAACCGGTGAATGACTATCTCAGGCGCTTTACGAAAAATCAGGAGCTGATCGACATGATCACTCAGCATTTTTTCAAAGAGACGCCTTCGTTCTTTGCCCTCAGTTATTTCGGTCTTTATCTTGATTACAGCTACCCTAAAGGAGGTACAGGAGTTCTTGCAGAAAAGATGGAGGCGTATATCAGGTCCATGGGTGGTGAGATCCTCACAGAAACAGAAATCACCCATGTGGATCCTTCGCGGCATGAAGTCAGAACATCTCGTGGAGAGACACTAAGCTACAGAAAACTTGTCTGGGCAGCTGATCAGAAATCGCTTTATAAGAATCTCAGCGGTCTGATGACACCAGAAATGGAGAAGCAGAAAACCTTAGTGGAAG
>DAMDIS010000054.1:13095-16629 GCA_032100885.1 Proteiniclasticum sp. | reverse complement strand
TATGATAAAGAGTGCTGTACCTCTGAAATTTCTGCCATATGCTTTTTCACTGATGCTGCTCTCCTTTATCCATTCTGAAAGAAGACTGATGAGCAGAAAGAGACTGGAAGAAAACAGCATGACATAGACGGGAAACAGACTGTTGAATGTGACTCCGAATACAAGGCATGAAGAATAATAGAATAGAGCAGTCAACGTACCAATCTGTAGAAGTCTGTAGAGGCTGGATTTTTCTCTAAGTACTGTAAATAGGGCAAAGAGAAATGCTACGATCAGCATCACCATATCTGTCCCCTTATTACCCATTGCCTTCAGTACAGAATTGTACTGATAGATTCCGTCACCATAGAGTTCGATGCTTTCGCCATAGATATTCTCCACAATAAACCGTTCACCGCCGAAAGCATAAAAAATCCCCACAAGGGTTGCAATAAATGTCAGCACAACCACCAGATAGCTAAGAAATGACTTATTTGACATAACGATCCTCCGATCCTAATTTAATCCTGATTTTCCTGATTTTTTGATTCCAGCTTATCTTCCGCATTCTTCATCATCTGCATACGAACGCTCATAGTCGTTTCAATTTCTTTCTCATCGATACCTGAAAAAATCTGATCCAGAAACAGATTTCCGGTATCTTCCTTATTCTGGAAATATTTATGGCTTTCTTCTGTAAGTTCTACATATATTGATCTCTGATCCTTTGGGGAAGGATGAAGAGTGACCATTCCCTTCTTCTCCAGAACTGAAATGGTCTTGCTGACATTCTGTCTTGATGTTCCCATGACATCGGCAATATCATTGAAATTCGGAAATTTATTCTCCATATTCCTGATCATATTCAGAAGAAACCACTGCTTCAGTGTGATTTCCCCGGTCAGCTGATCACCCAGTATCTGAAGTTTATTCGCAAGAAGAAAGATATATCCGAAAATATACTGCTGCTTTTCTTTTTCATTCATTTAAATTGCTCCTTTCAAAATAGGCAACCTATTGCATTTATTATATGCAACAGGTTGCCTATTTATCAACATTAGTATTTTTCTGTCGTGCTATTAAGATATACAAATCAAAAGCAGAAACTCCCGAAGCATTATATCGGGAATTCCTGCCTGTTCAATCTTTCCCTGTAGGAGAGAAATCATCTGAAAAGAAGTGTCGTCACTTAACAGATGTGATCAGACGTCCTGCAGACCCATATCATATGGTCGCTTCCTTCGCCCCAATAGTCTTTAACAGTCAGGTATGGCATTCCAAACTTCCTAACCCATTTTTTCTGTGCTCTTTTATATCCGCTGTCAAGACAGAACTCTGATATGCCTGCCTGATGCAGATATCTAGCCAGCTCCCTTATTAGGAGTCTTCCCGTTCCCTTTTCCTGATATTCCGGGAGAACATAAAGGCTGCCCAGTTCTCCAAGATGATCAAGTGCTCCTCCCGTACAGTCTCTGATTTCTTTGCCGGTGGGACCATAGGATATGGTTCCTGTCACAAGATTCCCTTTCTTTGCAACGAGAAAAAAGGTGTCTGCATCATCTTCTGCAACGGAGCGCTTCAGAAGATTCTTTTTCAGCTCGATTTCTTCCAGCATCAGCTGAGAAAGATCCTGCAGTCCTTCTTTAACAAAGGCATCTTTTATCGATTTCTCAAAAACTTCAAAAGCAGACTTCAGGTCTGACTCTTCCGGTCTTACAATGTTGATTTCTTCAGTCATTTTGAACTCCTTATTGCATCACTTATTTGTGTCAAGATTTTCTGATCACCTCGTCGATGATTTCTATGGACTGTTTCAAAGAAAGTATCCGTCTTGTCAGAAGTGTTCTCTGAGGACTTCCTTCTTTAGCTTTCTGGTAAGCGCTGTCCAGGGAAGGCACAAGTCCGAAGAGAACCTCTCTGGCTTCTGTCATTTCTTCTGCCTGATATCCATGGTCTCTCCCGAACCAGGCATATTCTAATACTGCCAGTCCGATTTTTACGGACTCAAGTCTTCTCCTGATCAGTTTCGTGTCTGCATCTTTTTTCTGCATTTCATTAAATGCTTTCTCCATTTTTCTGATGGTGGACTGATATGAATGGATCGACTCCATTTTTTTCTGTTCAGATATCTCAGTCAATTCGTTTCACCCCTCTGCGCTTTGCCAGCGGAAATCCATTATCAGTTCAACCTCATCGGCGTTCTGTATACTCTTTATTTATTCCTGTCCAACGATCCATAATGTTTCCTCTGGTCAAACATAAAACTGATCAGAGATTCATAATAAGGGATGAATTCACCACTTCTGATCATCTCCAAAATTTCTGACCGCCCTGCCCACCTTGCATCCTGGACTTCTTCTTCCTGAAGCTTCAGAGAAGAGAGAACAACATCCTTTTCAATGAGATAGTAATCGTCAAACCCGCGTTCAAAATTGATGGTCATATGAGGTCTGACGTTCTTGAGGGAAACGGAAATGCCCAGTTCCTCAAAAAGTTCCCGCTCTGCAGCTGCCTGGCTGTTCTCTCCATTTACTGCGCTTCCCCCTACTGTGAGATCCCATCTGTCCGGCCATCCTTCTTTGTAGGACTGCCTTTTCTGTATGAGCATCTTTCCTTCCGTATTGAAAATACAGACGTGAACAACCAGATGGAAATGCCCTTCTTTCATTACCTCTCCCCTTACCATCAGCTCGTCTGTACGTATTCTATTCGCGTCATAGATATCCCAAAGTTCCATGTTCCCCTCCAGATTGAATGTTCTGATGTTGGAAATAATAATTCCTGTGAGTCGTCACAGCGATCCGACGAGATCCAGAATGAATTTTTCTGCTGCCCTGAAGTCTTTTCCGCCTGGATGACCTTCTGCAAGTCTGCTCATGAGTGCAAAGATCCTGACAGTTGTAAATTCCTCTGCAATAAAGCTCCCCTTGCAGGCGAAACTTCCTCGTACGCTGGCTCCCTTTGCCTCTAAAGCCCTGATGAGGCTTCTGTTGTAAGCCTTTATGCCGACACCGCTTGTGGAGAATACAAAAACCGGTTTTCCCTCAAGCTCAAAACTCCTGATAAGCCTTAAGAGTCCAGGTGAGACCGATTCCTTGTATACACCTGATCCGAACCCGATGAGATCGTATTTTCCAAGCTCCATGGGTTTCTTGTCCTTAATGTTCATCAGATCGCAGTCTGCTTTTTCGGAAAAGATCTTTGCAATTTTTTCGGTATTTCCTTTGTACGTTGAACTGTATATGATCAGTACCTTCATACTCATTACTCCTTTTACTGCTGATTCAGGTCTCCGATCTATGAGTGAATAATCTCTGCAGCTAGTACTTTGCTGACGATGTTCTTCTTGCCTCGAAAAATCATAACGGCATTAACGAGAAGATAGATTGAGACGATCACTGAACCTATGAGATCAACGTATCTCGCGGCATCCGTACCAGGTGCAATAACCAGTGTCAGGAGCGCAGCGGCAACACAAAGATCGACAACAGATTTACCAAGATACAGGCGGCTCTGAACCGCAAAGATGATATTCGGACTTCTCCGGTGGAGACT
>DAMDIS010000054.1:12399-13085 GCA_032100885.1 Proteiniclasticum sp. | reverse complement strand
CTGCCAGAACCACGTATTGGTTACAGCGCCCAGAATGGCAATGACAAGTCCAGGAATGACATTTGCTCCGCCGTGACCAGAACTGGCCAGCGCCACAAAAAGGATTACGGTACCGGATATGAACATGGTCAGAGCAACACTGAAGTTTGCGATTCTCTCCAGTTTTTCCACTTTCGCTGAAGAAATATGCTCAGCCCTGCTGATCTTTCTGTAAATGATCCAGGAAACAATAATTGCCAGAAGTTCTGCGCTCCGCCTGATAAAATCGGCTAGCTGCGTTGATGAGCGGCCGAAAAAGAGCGCTGCTCCGACGACCACCGGTCCTGGTGCACTCATAAGTACTGAAGCGAGGAGTGTTCTGTCTCCTGATCTCTTTTTCAATATAAGTACCCCCTACAGATGAACCAGTGAAATCATAATCACAGCAGCAGCAACAGGACAGGTCAGTGTATCCAGTCCGTTTTTTGAGTAAAGCTCCACGAGTGACGTTACGAAGGCTGTGATCACTGAAACAGTGAAATATCCAACGCGCATCTCTGGTCTTGTAAGGAGCAGTATGACCATTACCGAAAGAAATGAAACAGCAAACATTGCAGCAAGTCTCTCATAGGTCTTCTTTCCATCAAGAAGCTTCCATCTGATGTATCTCGAGCCATATCTCTTCCCTACAATGGCAGCAGCCGCAT
>DAMDIS010000054.1:7743-12389 GCA_032100885.1 Proteiniclasticum sp. | reverse complement strand
CAAGATATTTCTCACCGATCATTCCCCATGACACATAGATAAGAAGAAGGAACATGCCAAAAACAATGAGCAGACTCCGCTTGATTTCTCCTTTTTCCCGCTCAATCAGAAGCTCCGAATAGCCGCTGAGCTGCTCAGCATAGGCAAGAACCGGAAAAACGATCATGATAAATGCAGCGATGGCAAGCTCTGCTACCCACCAGGTCTCAAACCCATAGGTGAGAACCAGTACAGAACCAAGGAGAATCATATGCAATGTCTTTCTGAAAAGCTCTCTCGGGATATGGATAAGCTTTCTTAATAGAACAGCTGATGCGGCAGATACTGCAAAGTATCCGATCAGCAGTCCAAAGCCTCTTATAAATTCATTGAACATCTGCAATTCTCCTTTAAATATGGTTGACACAATACACTATAAGCTCTGATCCATGTTTTGGATCAGCTGACTGACTTTGTCGCTTTTCTGCTCAGACAGTCGATGGACCGCCATGACATAAACTGCTTTCTGAAAGTCAGGTTCAAAGAATCCAGGCTGATTTTTCACCCTCTTCAGGAACTTCTTCGACAGTCTGTACGCATATTCGTGCAGAATTACATAGCTTCTTGCAAAATCATAAATGGGATTTCCGTTTCTGGCGTTGATCCAGTCGATGATGTAGTATTCTTCATTTGCATACATGAGGTTCAGGAAATGGAAATCCAGATGACAAAGCGTATTTCCGCCAGGAAGTTCAGAAATGTAGTTTGCAGCCTTTTCCTTCACTTTTTCCTCAATATCCATTCTCTCTATGGTCTCAAGAAGATAATCGTTCAGATCCGGAAGATTAAGTCCTTTGATTCTGTGAACCCCTTCAATAAGTGAAAAGAGATCATCAATGCTTTCTTTGTATTTCTCATGAAAAACCCGGTTTGCCAGAGAGATTCCTTCTATGTAGTCCATTTTGATGCTGTGCGGAAATTCTGATTCGTAGTATTTCACGGTTTTGAGATCTGTTTCGTTGATCAGTTTCTGGATGCTGATTTCATAGCTGATCCATTCCTCCGGATAGTTATCATCAAAAAACTTGTAGGCATATCCGTTCCAAAGATAAACCTTCGCCATCTTTCCCTGCCCGATGAGGACTTTTTCCTGGTTGAATTTCTTGTCCATGCAAACCTCCTTACTTCTTTCTAGACAACTTTTCGTTACCGTGTTTAAAATTACCCGTGATCTTCGCCAGAATAAGCTGAACTTCCTTTCCTTCCGCTCTCTCCAGCTTCTCTGTAAGATCCATAGCCTGCCTGTCTTTCAGGAGCATAACAGGTTTCCCCTTATAGTAAATCTGTACATTCCTGTTCTTATACACCTGATAATCAAAAGGGTTTTCATCCAGTCTGTTTCTTTCATCTATAGGACTCATAAGTTTCCTCCTATACACCATGTTATTCTTATTATAACTTGATTCGTATAATTACTGCATAGCTTTTGAAACACCATAACTTACAGATCCTTAAGAATCATTCATACATCTGCTTTTTTCAAAATGCTGAAAGATAAACAGAATCTGCAGGTCATTCTGCACACCTCATTACTCCGTAAATCGTGCAAGGTTCTCCAGTGTCGATCTGAGCCCCTCATCATGATCAGCTTTACTGATCCCCTCTGGTACGTTTTCCAGAATAAACGTGACCTTCGTACCTTCTTCGACTTCCTCAAAAATCAGCGACTCAGTGATCTCTCCTGAGTATGAGGGATCATCAGACTGGAATCTGCCTGTCTGAACAATTTTCCTGTAAGGGACTAGCTCCAGAAATTCTCCCTCCATGACATCGGTATTTTCCGTTGTCTTCCCGGAATAGTTTTCCTCAGACTCATAAGTTAAGGTAATGTGAAACTTTCCGCCTTCAAAGGGTTCGAACATATCCACATGAGCACTCATGCCAGCTGGCGGCAGCCACTGGACAAGCTGATCAGGATCTGTATAGGCTTCGTAAAGCGTTTTCGGCGATGCATTTATCACTCTTGAAGCAGTATCTGTCCTTCCTTTTCTGAACTCATCTGCCATAAGATTACTCCTTTCACATTTTTTCGCACAAGAAATCTGAATCAGATTGAAGTAATGACCTTTCAGTCTATAGAGTATGATCGCACCCACAAGAATAAAATTGATTCCTGCCATATGGGCTTCTGCTCACCCACTGTGCAATCTGCCTGATCCAGTCCTGATCCGGATCCTCTGGGGATCTTCTTTCATCCGCCACGTGATCGATGGCATCTTTCACGCTGGAAGGCTCGACATAGACCATTGCCGGATTCAGCTCCTTTACTGTATCGAGAAGACTTCTAAGATGCGCATAGATTTCATCACTGTTTTTCTCATGGATTGCCATAAGTTCAAAGATATGGTTCTGGAGAAATGCGCATTCAAAAATATAAGTCTGATCTGACTTCAAAGCCTCCTCCTTAAACCTCGTCCATCTCGTCAGATGGATTGCAGTAAACTCATCCAGGCTACGCCTTCCATCGAATATTTCCCTTGAAGCCAACACATCCGTCAGTTTCCAGTAGGTTTGTTCGGGAAAGTCTATTCGGGTGTAGGCAATTATAATATGATCATCCTCTCGTCTCACCTGTTTTTCTATTCTTTTCATAAGCTCTTCCTTACTGATGCTGCGCTCAGAGCTTTCATACATTTTCTGGCATTCTGATACGAATGTCTCATATTCTTCTTCAGTAAGATAGGCATGCCAGGCCATATCTGCAGGATGAAGCATACCTTCTTCGTAGAGGATGACATCCTTTCCCTGAGAGATCAGAAGATCCCTTAACTTTCTTGCAGTTGTTGTCTTACCGGCTCCCGGTATCCCTTCCACCAGAATCAGACGATTTTCCATAATGACCTCCATCATCAGGATGCTTCAGCTGTGTGAGCTTTCTCATCATTTTAGCTTCTCATTCATCCGATTTACGCACATAATTAGTTTCTTTTTCACGACTCAGTCGTGAATGAATATACTATGATTATACTTATATTCCATCATATATTCCATCAGGAATTGATCATCTTCTTCATATTCATACAGTTTCGTAAAAGACTGCCGTAAACCTCAGTATGAGTTTCTCCATTCTGCAGACAATAAAGATCCGGAATTGCACACCATTTCTTGGGCAATGCAGTTACCGGATCTTTTCTCAGTTATCGTTCATTCGGTATCGTGTTACGTAAATTCCACCTTCTGATCAGTCAATTTTCAGAAGCCTTGCATTCACAGCCACGATAATGGTACTCATGGACATCAGGACCGCCCCAAGGGCTGGACTGATGATGATCCCCTGATTATACAGAACACCAGCAGCAAGCGGCAGAGCGATCAGATTGTATGCTGTCGCCCAGAAAAGATTCTGAAGCATCTTTCTGTATGTAGCCTTTGACAGTTTGATGATATTGACAACATCAAGAGGATTGCTCCTGACAAGAATGACATCCGCCGTTTCTACAGCAACATCTGTTCCGGCTCCAATGGCAATCCCAAGATCCGCTTTGGCCAGTGCAGGTGCATCATTGACTCCGTCACCGGTCATGCCGATGATTCTGCCTTCTCTTTGCAGCTCTTCTATCTTTGAAGACTTCTCCTGAGGTAGTACTTCTGCTATGACTTTGTCGATCTTCAGTTCTCTGCCCACATATTCCGCTACTCGTTTATTGTCTCCTGTAAGCATGAAGGATTCGATGTCCATGGCTTTAAGTGTTTCCACTGTTTCTTTTGCCGATTCCCTTACAATATCGGATAACGCGATGTAGCCAAGAAGTCTGTCTCCTTCCAGGACAAAAACAACCGTCTTGCCTTCCCTGGCGAGTTTCTCATAATGCTCAAGATCAAAATCGATGTTTTCAGTTTTCATGTAACCTGGACTGACGATGAAAATTTCCTTTCCGCCAACCATGGCTGTGAGACCTTTACCCGGAAGGTTTCTGTAGTCTCTTACATCCATAAGCTTAAGTTCCCGCTTCTTTCCTTCTTTCACGATTCCTCTAGCGATGGGATGTTCAGAGTTTGATTCGATGGAATAGGCAATGGAGAGAAGCTCCTCTTCTTCAATGCCGGTTCCATGCATATCGGATATGCCGAATTCCCCTTCAGTCAGTGTTCCGGTTTTGTCAAATACCACCGCATCAAGTTTTCTCGCATTCTCGAATGCTGCCCTGTCTCTGATGAGCAGCCCTCTTTTTGCACCGATACTTGTGGAAACCGCTGTGACAAGTGGTGTAGCAAGTCCAAGGGCATGGGGACAGGATATGATGATCACAGTGACCGCTCTTTCCACTGCAAATTCAAGACCTCTTCCTAGATACATCCACACGGCAAAGGTCAGCGTTCCTGCGGTTACAGCGATATAGAAAAGCCACTTTGCCGCGACATCCGCCAGTCTCTGGGTATGGGATTTCGATTCCTGAGCTTCCCGCACCATTCTGATGACCTGGGAAAGAAAGGTATCGTCTCCGACTCTAGATACCCTGAACTTCAGAATTCCGTCTCCATTGATGGATCCACCGACAATCTCGTCACCATCGCTCTTTTCGACGGGAACAGACTCTCCTGTGATCATGGATTCATCCACTTCGGACTTTCCTTCATAGACGATGCCATCTATGGGTATTTTTTCT
>DAMDIS010000054.1:5368-7733 GCA_032100885.1 Proteiniclasticum sp. | reverse complement strand
CCGGGCTTAACAAGCACCTGATCTCCTGAACTCAGATCTTTTACCGATATCTCCTTTGTTTCACCGGTTTCTCCGATAAGGTGAGCTTCCTCCGGCATCAGTTTCACCAGTTCATCCAGTGCTTTGGACGCACCCATTACCGATCTCATCTCGATCCAGTGCCCCAGCAGCATGATGACAATAAGTGTAGCCAGTTCCCAGAAAAAATCGTTTCCTTCCAGGATGAATACCGTAAGGGTACTGTAGACATAGGCGACGAGGATCGCAAAGGCAATCAGCGTCATCATGGCAGGAGATTTCTTCTTCAGTTCATCTCTTGCTCCAGTTATAAAAGGTTTTCCTCCATAGATAAAAAGAACTGTGGAAAGCGCAAATAGAAGATAGGAATCTCCTGCAAACCTCCAGTCGACACCCAGAAACATCTGGATCATAGGTGACAGTGCGAGGATGGGCACCGTAAGAATCAGCGACACAAAAAATCGTCTTCTGAAATCTTCAACCATCATCGCATGATGATCGTGGTGATCATCATGTCCCTCATGCTTCCCATGTCCGTCACCGCCTTCATGCTCCTTATGCTCCATGTGATCTGACTCTGGATGCTCTGACCCAATATGTGCCATCTCACTACGTTCATCATTCCCATGGTTCATACTACTGTGATTATGATTCTCTTTCATGTTCAGCCTCCTTCTCATTGAAGCCATCATAACTCACTTATATATACTTCATATTAAGTAGTGGTAAACAATCTTAGAATGGCTTGTGAAGGAAGTTTACAGATTTATGTGCACAGAGCAAAAAAAACGCCCAGCCTAGATGTTCAGATAAAGTTATCTGAATCATGCTCGGCGGGGCGCTGCAGCTGATAATATACTTAAATATAGATCAGTTCGATATGAATTTCTTTAACGGCGTGTAATCATCAACGGCTCAATTACCTATTCATGATTAAGGTCTTTTGCCTGCCGGAATTTCAGGCTTTGCAGACTTGTCCGGAGCAGCAGACTTCACGGGTTTCTGCTTTTTCTCGTACTTCTCTTTCTGAGCTTCAGACTGGCTGTCCTTAATCTCTTTTTCCTTCACTTCAGCCTGATCAGCAGTATCTTCTTCCGGAGCAATCTCCTCTGAATCTGCATCTTTCAGGGAGTTTTTCTTCTCTGATTTTCCATTGTTTTCAGAAACGTTCTTCTCTTTGATCTTCTTTTCTTTGGCCTTTTCTGTTTCATTCTCTTCTTCGATTTCAACCTCTACTTCTGTTTCTGCAGCGGTTTCCAGGAGAGTGTCCGTTTCGGTTTCCAGATCAGTTTCTGTTTCTTCTTCAGCATCGTCTGCATCTTCATTGTTCTGAGCTCTAAGCGCCTTAACTTCCTTCATGATGTCTTTAACGGAAGTTCCCACATAATCCTGTGCATTTTCAGGAGCAATTCCAAGATGATTCACGATGATGTTGTATTTTCCCGGTGTCATTCCCTCAATTGCTTTTGCAGCCTGCACCATTTCATATCCGACAACTTTAGCTGTGACTTCTACATCGATTTCATTCTCGATCACTTCTTCTTCGATGATGGTGCCGATTTCTTCAGCTGCTTCTTCCGCAGTTTCTTCATTTTCAGATGTGGTGCCGATGAGGATCTCTCCTCCACCTTCATCAAAATAACCCAGTTCATCGATACGATCAACTGTAAGGGATACTGCATCTGTAATATCGGTGTTTTCAAGATCAAGTCCCTCAATTACTGCTTCAGCATCTTCATTGACCGCCTCGGTACCGATGACACGGTCATACATATTGACTTCCAGAATCACTCCCGGATTGACATCAAGACTCACAAAATATGCAGGTGTTGCATAGGAATAGACTCCCCCACCCATAAGCAGAGCAAATGATGCTGCCGCAACCACCGCACCCAGTTTACCTATTTTAAACTTCTTTGTTTCTTTCACGCTTACTACATCTCCAATCTTCAGATTTCTGCACTTCATTTTTATAAATGTGCCATCTTTTGTCAGCAGGACGGCGTGTTTACCCGTTATCTCCATTACTGTCGCCTTCATTACAGATCCTCCTCTTTCACAAAACTTAAATAGTCTGAGAGATACGGATAGTCCCCACTTAATATCTCTGCCGCTACTATTAAGTATTTACGGTGCCTTTCCAGAATTTTTCGGGGTACCCCCGTATTTATTTCTGTCATTTTCAGAGGAAACAGTTTTGATTCTCTCATTTCACTGATCATCACTGGGCTTCTGACGAGATAGGATAATGCCCTGGCGCAGGCTTTTCTGGTCTTCTCCGCTTTCGGCGAACACTCTGTAAGATCCATAAACCCGAATCCATACTCATTAAGCACCTGGGAGATTG
>DAMDIS010000054.1:940-5358 GCA_032100885.1 Proteiniclasticum sp. | reverse complement strand
CGATTTCCAGTTTGAGGTTGTTGTCGCTGTAATCAACAAGCACTTCGTCTTCAATGCTGTCCACCGGAATTTCACGGCTTCGTCTACCCTTTGCCCTGTAATAGTCGATGAGGTTCTTTTGAATGACCAGTTCTGCGAAAGAGAAAAAACTGCCTCTTCCATAGTCGTACTTCTTTACTGCACCGGAAAACGCGAAGAGAGCAATCGACCATTCATCATCATTTTTTGAAATGTACTGCTTTGATATTTTTGATGCTGTTCTTAATATGAAAAATTCATTCTGCTTAATGAATGAAGAAAGTTTCTTTTCATCTTTGACCGATTCCACTGCCATCTGATCAATTTCACGCAGTTTAACCACCTCCGTTTATCCCTGCTGTTTCTGGAAAGAGCCCGATAGCTCCTGAATGTAATCATTCGAAGTTATGATATACCCGTTGCATGATATAGATTCATCCATATCGCCAAGTATGATATATCCGTAAAGCTGTTATTTTTTGCTCTGTTGTCTTTTAAAGTAAATCTGCCTGTTACTACCAGAATCGGACAGTATTCCGTAATGTTAATGTCTGATCCATATCCCCGAATGTGAACTTTTCTGTTTGTAGGATAGAAAAAAAAAGACTTCCCAGCTCCAGTTTGAGAGCTGGGAAGTCTTCCAAAAACAACACTTGTATTTCTATTCCAGAAAATAGCTTAGATCCGATGCAGATGAAGGATAGGCAAATATCGTCTTCCCCACTTCATCATAAGGCAGATCAAATTTCATGATGAGCGCAAAATAGTTGATCAAATCATCCGCATTGCTGCCAAGGATATGCACACCTATAATTTTCCCGGTATTTTTGTCCATTACAAGCTTTGTCAGGCCATAAGCTTCATTGGTTCTTCTATAGGTGTACCAGTCCTTTGTCTCAAACCGTCTGATCTCTACATCAAGCCCCTTCTCCAGTGCCTTCTCCTCTGTCATACCGATGATCGCAAGCTTTGGCTGTGTGAAAACGATGGAAGGCATGACATCATACTCGATTTTTGAACGGTTCCCATGAAGAATATTATCCGCTGCAAGACCCGACTCTCTTCCAGCTACAGGTGTCAGCGGAAGGCCCTGGCTCGCAGAAACATCTCCTGAAGCATAAACACTTTTATTGGATTCACTCTGCAGATACTCATTGACCGCGATGCCCCTTTTAGTGCTTCTGATATTTCCTTTTTCAAGGTTCAGTCCCTCTACATCAGGGATTCTTCCCGCACCATGAAAGACTTTGTCGCAGAGAATTTCAGTTTCAGTTCCATTCTGCTTCGCATGAACGAGAAGCCTGCCTTCTGATTTTTCGATGGCTTCCGGTTCGGTATCCAGATGAACTTTTATCCCAATCTCCTCTGAGCGTTTAACGAGGAGTCTCACCAGTTCCTGATCGAAGTTCTTCAAAGGGTTTGCATTTTTCTGCAGGATATGGACCTCTGCTCCGCTGAGCGCTGCAATATGCGCAAACTCGAAGGAGATGAATCCCCCACCGATAAATACGATTTTATCTGGCAGTTCATCAAGTTCGAGAAAATCATCACTGTGAAGCACGTGCTCCTCACCTTCAATGTCAATCGGCGCAGGTCTTGCGCCTGTAGCAATGAGAAGATGCTTAAATGAGATTTCAGTGTCGTCAACAAGAATTTCATGTTCACCGGCTAGCCTGGCTTCTCCGTGATAGGTATCAATACCGGCTTTATGATAAGCCTCCACATGACTCTCAGGAACGCCTTCTGTAAAGGTTCGCTTGAACGCCATGAGTTCGTTCCAGTTCACCTTGCTTCCCTCTTCAATTCCGATGCCTTTCATTCTATGTATCCTGTCCATGATTTCAGCAGCACCGACCAGAACCTTTTTGGGATCACATCCTCTTAATGCGCAGGTACCTCCATAGGGCAGTTTATCTATAACTGCAACGGTAAGTCCAGCAGCGCGACAGGTATAGGCTGCTGATGATCCTGCTGCGCCTGTTCCAATAACTACCAGGTCATACTTTTTCATACGGCTGTCCTCCTGTTATTTAGATTGTCTGCTCTTTCGTCAAAATCGAACGATATTGCTCTGACAATTCTTCTTTTGACCATTATAGTACTCATACTGAAGGGAATCAATGTTTAGTGAAAGTCCGTATAACTGAAAAATGACCTTCACCGTTTAAAGTGAAGATCATTTCATAGACTCTATTCTAATTCATTTTCAGACTGCTAGAAGGAGATTACACCCAGCGCAGCCAGTATGTTTGTGATGATGATGAGCAGCGGAATGGACAGCAGTGTTCTGAATAGGAACACTTTGACAACATCCAGGAAGCTCAGACCAATTTTCGTTTTGACAAGTATCATACCTGTTTCAGACATGAATACCAGCTGAGTGAACGCCAGGACTCCGATAAAGAATCTTGAAGCTTCAGAAGCTGATCCGCTGATGAACAGTGCCGGCAGATACATATCCGCAAATCCCGCAAGGGATGCAGGTGCCATGGCAGATGCCACTTCTTTGCTGTACCCGATAAAGGTGTACAGATACACAAGAGGTGCACTGATGATACTGAAAAATGGTGTGTACTCTGCAATGACGAGGGATAGTGTGCCCACAGCCATGATTACAGGAAGAAAACCGACATAGATGTTGATGATGTTCTTTAAGGATTCACCGATGACATCAAGTATCTTTGCACTTTCAGCCTGCCTGATTGCAGAATCAAATGCATACTGGAAGGTAGACTTGTTTTCAGGAACTTCCACCACAACAGGTTTGACTCCTTCATAATAGGTCGGTGTAAATTTCTTCAAAGGCATTCTTGAGATAACAATTGCCAGTATTACTGTAACCAGTGCGATGGTCCCGTAGAAGACCGGGAATATCCCGCCAAATCCAAGTTCTTCAGCAACAGCAGATGCAAATGCGATTCCCACGATGGAAAAACTTGTTGCGATGATATAAGCTTCTCTTCTGTTGTAGTATCCTCTCTGATACTGGTTGTCCGTTACGACGATACCTATGGTACCATCTCCTACAAAGGATGCTATGGCATCAATGGTCGAGTATCCAGGTACTTTGAACAGCTTTACCACTGCAGGTCCCAGAAGGATCCCTACAAATTCAACAATTCCGAAATGGGTAAGCAGCGGAAGGGCAAGTATACCTACAAAGAATGTGATATACAGGGTAGTCAGAAGACCGCCTCCACCTGCCATAAGTCCACCGGTATTGCCGTCAAGGATCATATCTGCGAATGCGTTTCCAGCAAACCAGTTGTTGATGACCATGAGATAAAGGAATGATCCCACTACTCTAAGCACGATATTCAGCGGTGATGCTTTGAAAACTGAATCGATAAACTTGTTTCCGGAAGTATAGAACATAAACACTATTGTTCCGATGAGTACGATCCATGCAACTGCTGCAGTAAACGTGATAAAGGGATCAAGAAAGTTCCCCGTTACGAAGCTTACGATGTGTGAGATTGCGATTTTACTTTCTCCATTGATGGTAAAAGGCATCAGGAAGAATATGAACCCGAAAATAGATAATAATACAAATTTTAACTTATTAATCATAACTCCACCTCCATTTGTGACATGTTCCAGAATAACATATACGGTCTGGTGCCGCAAGGGATTCTTTGCATATTTTGTTCATACTTTGTATAATTATCGACAATGACAATACGAGCTGCTCCTTTTTGACATAATGTTCAGGCATAGACTCTTCTGGCCGTAATTTTTGCAATTATCTTATTTCAGCGCTATCACCAGATGAATTTTCGCTTCTGGAATCTCTGCTCAGCCACCATTCCAGCATCACGCCATATACGATTCCTGCTGCGAAACTCACAGGATCCTGAAAGGAAGTTGAGCTGTAGAATGCAAATGAGATCAGAAGGCCAAATAGTGCCCCTCGAAGAATACTCCGGGTTCTGTCTGTTCTTCTCCATGGCGCTCCAACAACAAGACCAAGAATCACACGGTTGTACCAAAGTGAGAACACAAAACCCGGGGAAGCTGTATATCCCGACCTCACATATGCCCCTATAACACAGACGACACCCAGAAGTGCCCCACCAATTAGAGACGTTTTCATTCTTTTACTCATAAGGTCTCCTTTCAAGATGACTATAAGATCGCGATTCGGACTCATTTAAGCAGTATGTGAATGGCAGATGCATACTGATATGCTCTCTGCTATGATGAATCTCAGTTTTTTGCTTTAATCAGCCGGTCCTTTCGAACAGCTGAAGTCATGAAACGCCATGCAGCTTTGCGGTTTGTCAGCCAGGCAATCTGAGCATTGTTCTTTGTGTTCTCCAGTATTTTTGGAATGAAGAACTTTGCCACCGTCTCAGGCCTGTCAGCGAGGGTATTGAATATCTTTCTGAACTGACTGTTCT
>DAMDIS010000054.1:0-930 GCA_032100885.1 Proteiniclasticum sp. | reverse complement strand
AGCTCTGCAGATCCTCCATCAGGCATTTTTGTGATGAAATCTGTAAGCATCATGCCTGGGGAAAGCCTTCCTGCAATCACACCAGTGCCTTCAAGCTCCTTTGCCAGCCCCTTCATAAAATAGGTCAAGGCATGTTTTGTCGTTCCGTACAGGATGGTCTTCTCCTGAATCATATTATTGGAGCCTAATCCCTCCATGCTGTAGATGGCCCCTTTTCCCTGCCTGATCATTTCTTTCGCTGCAATCTGTGAGCCGTAGATCATGCCCAGTAGATTTGTCCTGATCACAGATTCAGTACAGTCTTCATCAGTTTCGAAGGAAAAAACATGGGGTGTATTCTGCCCGGCATTATTGATCCAAATGTCGATATCTCCCCATTTCTTTTCTGAAATATCCCATAGCTTTTTTAGGCTATTTCTGTCCTGCACATTGCAGGAGATATAAATATAATTATCCTCAAATGGTTTCAGCAGGGCTTCTGCCTGCGCCTTAAGCGCCTCTCCTCTTCCGGAAAGGGTAACCCTGCATCCTGCCTTCAAGAACTCCAAGGCCATGTTATAGCCTATACCACGTGTACTGCCAGTTATGACAACATTTTTCATCAGATTTTACCCCCTGTGTTGAGTGTGGATACTTCTGAACCGCCCGATGTTCAGGAATGAACGATTCTTATCAGCGTCTGGAATGCTGCGCTCGGATTTGCCTGCTGATTGGTGGTCCCTGTAATATAGATATCCGATTCTGGCACATAGAATGCGACAGAGCCTGTTGATCCGCAGTGTCCGATCATATCAGGCACGGCTTTTTGCGGTGACAGGTATCTTGGCATGTAGAACTTCTGAATGCCGATGCCGTACTGAAACGGAAAAAAGATCTTATTCCACTTCATCAAGGAGTCCATTTTTTCCTTCGGATAGAAGTATCCTTCAA
>DAMDIS010000053.1:12418-16825 GCA_032100885.1 Proteiniclasticum sp. | reverse complement strand
ATGCTGTTCCACGAGTCCAACAGATCCTAATTTAGTCTCTGAATCATCAGCATTCATGTAGTCATCATAATTTGCAAGAATAAGATCAACACCGATTTTTTCACTGATCGGATGATCGAATAATGATGGATTCCGCTCATATTGAGATCTGGTATCAGGAATCTGATAAATCTGACTTTCCTCACTGATGAAATAGTAATCTCCACCGTAAGCCAAAAGGTCAACTTTACCAGTTTTCATAGGGTCTGCGAGGGCCAGGGTATGGTAGAACATTTCTGCCCCTCCTCCATACATCAGCACATCATATTTTCCCTGGTACTTTCCGATGAGCATACTAAGATATGAACTGCCCTTATTTTCAATGATAAACAGCCACCGCTCTTCTTCTGTCATCAGTTTCTCCAAGCTGGGCTCACTCATGTAAAGTTTATCAAAATCAATATGATTCACTCTGTAGCCTTTCTCACCTATGGTGTATTTTTCCTTGGCCAGGCTGTTCATGACTCTTCTATTCTCCACCATATCAAGCACCTGCTGCGGAATCTCACCTGCGCTGCCTTTACCTGAAGAATTATTCATTCCATATCCGGGTATGTATTCAAAAACCTGCTTCAACGTATCGGATATGTTATCAGATCCAAAAGAAAGGTATGTCGAAAAAACCAGAAGCACTGCAGCGGCACTGACCAGTATTTTTCTCATGATCACTTTTTGCTTCCGCTCTGCCCTAACCCTCTTATGTACAGAAGCTTTGATTCTTTTGAGTGCTGCTTTGTCCACATCGTAGTGCATTTCATTTTCCAGGAGAATAGATGTCTGTTTTTCGTCTAGTTCATCCAGAATATCTCTCAGTTTATCATCCACATTAGACACCTCCCAGCAGTTCTCTTAGCTTCAGATGTCCTCGGGACACCTTTTTATCGATGGTATTTTCTTTCATCCCCAGATCTTGGGCAATTGATTTTGTACTTTGCCCGAAATAATACTTTCGTATAAAGATTTCACTGTCAGGTTCACCTAAAGATCTGATGACTCTAATCATCTCTGACTGATATTCTTTATCCAGTATCAGCTGCTCAGTATCATTACTGTCCAATAATGTGCTACATGGCACCTCATCCAGTGATAATGTCTGACCTTTGTTTATAATGCCACGACATATGCTGATGGCCTTTCTCTTCGCGATAACCGCGATAAAGGCTTTCACCGATCCTTTTTCCAGATCAATGGATGTTCTTTGCCTGTATACTGCATGAAAAACATCAATGACACATTCTTCAATATCTTCCCTTGCACATAATCCAGCCAGTTTACTTGATGCGATATAATATACTAATCCGCCATATAGATCCATAGTCTTATCCAGAGCTTTCTCAGGGTTTACCTGAAACAGGTTCAATAAATCATGATCTGACAACTGATCACCACCTCGTCCATCTGTTAATTACACTCTACCTATATATTCGCAGAGATTAAGATAAATCTGACATATATGTGTGAAAAATTCAAATATTTTATGCACAGATATCGGCATACGAAAAAAAGAAAAAAAGAAATACCCCTATAAATGCTGATATTCCTTCTTACGATGAAGTTTAGGATGAATATTTATAGTCACTGCTTCAAAACAAAATAAAATGTTGCTGATTTCTCATGATGATCATCCTTATACTGGCCTGTAAAATTCTGGCTGTTTGGTCACTCAGGTATATCACAAGACCCCTATGACTCTATGGTGGCAACTTTTTCATGATACTATACCACTAATCCGATAGCTCCTAATTAGATTAAACTCAATACGAACGCATCCACAACGACAACTAAACCGAAGGAGATAAACCCTGCTAATTTAACTGGATGTGTAATTTTATACTTGTTAAAAGGAGTTACCCTGTTTACAATTTCCCAAAACATAGCCGATCCAATTAAAATGATCAGTGCGCCAACAATGAAAGTGTTCTCCATTGAGTTTGCCATTGTAGCAATATGGTCAATGAATAATATCCATAAGTACCCTAAAAAGGCATTTAGAATGATTGATAATGCAAATTCCTTTGTTTTATGACATTTCCCCCTTTTAAATTATCTGAATTTAATGAAATTTTATCATGTTTCATTCTTTTTGTAAATTAATAATATATTTCATAATAAAACAAGCTATCATCTCTATCTAAATCAACTATACTGATTAGAAATTCAATAATATCTGTATCTTTATTAAACATCAACTAATCTGCTGATCTAGATTTTCCCAAATTAAAAGCAGTAATCCGAATCATCAGATCACTGCTTAAAAAACTGGAGCTACTAGGCGGAATCGAACCGCCGACCTGCTGATTACGAATCAGCTGCTCTACCGACTGAGCCATAGTAGCACGCGTTACCATATTATTCTATTACAAATCCTCAACAACTTCAATGGATGGGAAAAGAAACTCTTTATCCCAACTCATATTTAAGTGTAGGTGAGGTAAAAAAGATTATGTAAGTAGAGAGATCGGCATTCTCATATATACGAGAATCAGGTGTAAGACTCAAAATGAGGGGCATGAATTAATCATTCCCCTCACATCATCATCTGTTCTTATCGGTTTACTCTTCTACTCTTTTGAGCGGTTTAACTGCCGGTCCTTCGATTATCGTTCCATCATAACGGAATCTCGAGCCATGGCAAGGACAGTCATAGGTATGCTCCGCATTGTTATACATCAGTTCACACCCAAGATGTGTGCAGGTAACATCCACTAGAATCAGCTTACCGCTTGAATCCTTGTAGGCTCCAACACGTTTTCCATGATGACGGATGATTCCGCCTTCTTCCAGACCGATTTCGCTGAGCTCCGTTTTTTTCGAAGCCACTTTTCCTATAATCATCTCTTTGGCCACATTCAGATTTTCCTTCACCGCTTTACCAAGATTCTCTCTGATCTCACCACGACTTGGAAGGAAGATATCTTTATAGGGAGATTCTCTGCCCATGAGTGTGTCCGCTAAAAGAATTGCTGCGAACGTTCCATTTGTCATTCCCCATTTTCTGAAACCTGTGGCCACATAGACACCCTGAACTTTTGATGAAATCCTTCCGATATATGGGATTTTATCCAGTGATTCATAGTCCTGAGCCGACCATCTGTGGCTGGGCTCAGCAGCAGCAAAATAGTTTCTGCCGAATCTCATGAGCTCCTTATATGAATCATGAGCGGATTCTTCCTGCCCGACCTTATGGCCTCTTCCTCCGATGAGAAGATATTTCTGATTGTCTTTTTCAGCAAAACGGATAGAATAAGTCGGTTCACCTGCTGTAATCAGCATGGCATCTTCTGTTTTATCTACTGGAAAAGCCACAAGATATGATCGGTACGGTGCAAGTCTGGTGAAATACTGACCTGATCCGTCATAGAACGGAAAACCTGTAGCGATCACAACGCGATTTGCCCGAATCACTTTCCCGTTATCCATCCTGACTTTCTTTATTCCATCTTCATCTTCCAGATCAACAGCCCTTGAATGCTCAAACATCCTCACTCCTGATTCTTTAAGATCAGAGAGTAGATGATTAAGATACTTCACCGGATCAAATTCAATCTGATTTTCTACCCTGAGCCCCATGACTCCAGGCAGATCAAAAGGTACATGGTCCACCAGTCTTCCTTCTATACCGATCTTTTCATAGGCGTCATGTTCTTTCTGGAGCTTCCTCACTCCCTCATCATCATGGGCATAGATCATGGCATATGCCTTTCTGAAGTCACAGCTGATCTCATGATCTTTCACCATTTTCTCAATAAAGGACATTCCTTCAAGCTGAGCCTGATAATAGAGCTTTGCGGTATTCAGGTCGTACTTGTCCAGGATATGCCTGTAGATGAGGTCATGCTGAAAGGTGACCTTAGCTGTTGTATTTCCTGTTGTAAGATTCAGGAATCTATCCGCTTCAACAAGAACGACATTCACGTTTTCCTTACTTAGAAGATATGCTGCTGTAACCCCTGTGATCCCTCCTCCGACCACCAGTACATCACATTCCTCATCTTCTGACACTTTCGGAAAGCTGTAGGTATCCTGCGTATCCAGCCAGAGAGAAAGTGCATCTTTGCTTAATACAGATTCATACATTGACTTTCACCTCAATATCTTATTTTCTTCTATCCTATCGAAATGTCATTAACAGAGATTGAACTTTCCTTGAATATTGAGCCCGTGCAGTTCCTCTGGCATCACCCGGAAAAAATCTTTTTCAGCATATCCACCAAAAAAGTTGACCTCATCTGATCTGGTGCAGATCGGATGAGGTCATCATAATTAACTATCTGGTTTCTATGTTTACTCTATTCATGAGATCTTCTGTAGTCAGCATCGATACGGCATCATGTACATATGTCTTGAAGGTTCTGATTCCGTCTTTAT
>DAMDIS010000053.1:9999-12408 GCA_032100885.1 Proteiniclasticum sp. | reverse complement strand
TATCGGTCATCCTTTCTTCGGCAAGCTCAGATGCTACGCCCATAACAGCTGCGCCCAGTGTGGCACTGAGAAAATAATCGTCAGTTAGACCTGAGTATGTCGCCATAATGGATGCCACTGATGAACCTGCACCGCAGATCTTTTTAAGCTTGGCATTTCCATTTGATACTCTTGCGATCCTTTCACCATCTGTAATGATATCTGTTTTTCCTGTCATCACAACAACGGTATTCAGTTTCTTCGCAAGCTCAATGCAGTATTTCTCTGCGCCGGTTTCATCTTCGAAGGAATCAATCCCTTTGTTCTTTGTATCATAGCCCAGGATGAATTTGATCTCTCCCAGATTACCTTTCAGAATCGATACTTTCACTTCACTCAGAAGATGGCTGATGGCATATTTTCTGAATGAAGAAGCGGTTATGGCTGCCGGATCAAGAATCACCGGTACACCGGCTCTGTTGGCAGTTGCCCCTGTAATGGTCATAATATCGAGATATTCCCTGTTGATTGTTCCGAAATTCATGACTACAGCATCAGAGCCTGAAAACTCCACCATTTCATGCGCTTCGGAGATCTCATCGGTCAGTACCGGAGAGCCTCCAGAATGAATGCACATATCCACAAGATCAAGCACCGTCACATAATTGGTCAGAAAACAGACCAACGGATACTTCTCTTCAAACTTCTCTTCATAGAGTTTCTTCATCTGATCCTTTAATTCCATTTCTTCCTCCTAAACTGCCATCTCATCATAGGTAACATCTATGATGTCCGCTCTTTCTCTGACCTGTTCATTGCTTAATATGGACAGAGTATCCAGAAGGTGATGCTTGTATGTATAGAATCCTTCGCCTTCGTTTCTCATTGTGTCTGCAATTTCACCTGCGATGCCCATGATGATGACTCCTGTCATCGCACTGTAGAAGTAGTCGTCTGTTACGCCGCTGAAGGTACCGACAAGTGCTCCGATGGTGCATCCTGTTCCGATAACCTTAGGCAGGTTCGGTGAACCGTTTCTTATTCTTGCTACTCTTTCTCCGTCACTGATGACATCTTCAATCCCAGTCATGGCCACTACACATCCGTACTTCTTTGCCAGAGCCACTACATACTTCTCCGCTTCTGACTCATCCTCATTGGAGTCCACTCCCTTGGAGGTAGTCTGTACACCAAGACATGCCTTGACCTCAGCAAGGTTTCCCTTTATGACGGAAATCTTGAGCTCCTCCAGCATTCTTCTGATGGACTGTGACCGGAAAGGTGTTGCTCCAGCTGCAACAGGATCAAGAATGATCGGAATGCCCAGTTCTGTCGCTTTCTTTCCGGCTTCAATCATGGCATTTACCTGCTTGTTGGTTACTGTTCCGATATTGAATACCAGCGCATCCACTTTCGCAAATTCCACAACCTCAGCTGCATCGATAGGATCATCTGTCATAACAGGTGTTCCCCCGAAATAGGATGTGATACTGGTCAGCTCATTGGCTGTAACATAATTGATGAGAAAATCGACCAGCGGATTTTCTTCCTTTGCTTTATCCATTAATGAAATGATTTTGTCTATATGATTCATTTTTCTTTTATCCTCCTGAGATAACTATTGTCTGTGCCTTAACTAGACACGTCAGCAAATTATACGCATTCACATAACAAAAATTCAACTGAGTTACCGAAAATATAACAGGGTTTTAAAAGTTTCTTCACCGGTTTCTGTCTATATTTTGTTTTATTCATGCGGATTCCATCGGCAGTGAGCGCTTCTTGCATCAGTAATCTAGCCGATCCTTCCTTTCATCACGAACCTGGCATCATCGATTGCTCACACAATCCTCATTTAAATTGATCATATAACAATTTCGTTTATATAGTTATTTATTTAACAATTCACGAGGGTTTTATAACTGTTTAGCATTTCAAACACATAAATATCTGAAATTCACATTTTAGTGATTGTTCAATATTCCTTGATATTTTGATAGATTTTCAATTATGTAACCGTTTAATATACACTTTATGCTAAAAATGATATTTTATTAACAATATTTTGAGAAATCTCATTGACTATGTAATTTTCGGATGATATGATTTTATTGACAAATAATTAACAAGGACGTGTTGAATATGGATCAGATTACCACCGTTGAAGAATTAGAACTCTCGTTGACAGAACTAAGAAAACAGCAGGAGATTTTCAGTCAGTTTTCCCAGGATCAGGTTGATGAGATTTTCAGACAAGCCGCTCTGGCTGCAAACAACCATAGAATCACTCTGGCAAAACTGGCTGTTGAGGAAACGGGAATGGGTATCGTTGAAGATAAAGTTATCAAGAATCATTTCGCATCAGAATACATCTACAATCAGTACCGTAGCGATAAAACCTGTGGGGTCATTGAAAGAGATGATTCCAAT
>DAMDIS010000053.1:9298-9989 GCA_032100885.1 Proteiniclasticum sp. | reverse complement strand
GGTCTGATCAAAATCGCAGAGCCAATCGGAGTTGTAGCAGCGGTCATTCCTACGACAAATCCAACCTCCACAACCATATTCAAAGCGCTTCTTGCACTGAAAACACGAAATGGGATCATATTTTCTCCTCACCCCAGAGCAAAGGAATCGACCATAGCAACAGCTAGAATTATACTTGAAGCTGCTGTAAAAGCAGGTGCTCCTGAAGGCATCATCAGATGGATTGATAAACCGTCTCTGGAAATGACTCAGAAGGTCATGTCATCTGCAGACATCATCCTCGCGACAGGTGGCCCCGGTATGGTGAGAGCAGCTTACTCCTCTGGTAAACCAGCCATTGGAGTAGGAGCAGGCAATACCCCCGCCATCATCGACGAGACTGCCCACATCAAAATGGCTGTGAGCTCAGTTCTGCTTTCCAAGACATTCGATAATGGTGTAATCTGTGCATCAGAACAGTCAATTATTGTTTTAGAGGAAGTTTATGATGCTGTAAGAAAGGAACTGACCGATCGAGGAGCCTATATTCTTTCCTCTGAAGAGACTGAAGCTGTACGCCGTATCATTATGAAAAACGGAACTCTGAATGCGGACATCGTCGGTCAGAGTGCATACCGCATTGCTGCTCTTGCCGGACTTGAGATTCCGAAAAACAGCAAAGTGCTCATTGGTGAAGTTGCGGACATTTCGG
>DAMDIS010000053.1:2011-9288 GCA_032100885.1 Proteiniclasticum sp. | reverse complement strand
TGATGAACCATTTTCACATGAAAAGCTATCACCAGTACTGGGCATGTACAGATCAAGTGATTTCGCCGATGCTCTGGACAAAGCAGATGCCCTCGTGAAGCTAGGCGGATTCGGACACACCTCAGTACTTTATACCGACCAGATCAGGTCCAAGAAACGAATTGAGCTTTTCGGAAACCGGATGAAGACAGGACGGACAATCATCAATATGCCCTCTTCTCAGGGTGCCATCGGTGACATCTACAACTTCAGACTCGCCCCCTCCCTTACTCTGGGATGCGGTAGCTGGGGTGGAAACTCTGTCAGCGAGAATGTCGGCGTAAAACATCTTCTGAACATCAAAACCGTGGCAGAGAGGAGAGAAAATATGCTTTGGTTCAGAGTGCCTCAAAAAATCTACTTCAAGTACGGTGCACTGGAACTTGCACTGAAAGAGCTTAGCGAAATGAAAAAGAAGAAAGCCTATATCGTTACGGATCGGGTACTGTATAATCTCGGATATTGTTCAAACATGATAAAAGTTCTGGAGGAACAGGACATCGACTTCAAAATCTTCATGGATGTCGAACCTGACCCTACCCTCTCCACAGCGAAAAAAGGTGCGGAGGAAATGCTCAGTTACAAACCGGATGTCATCATCGCCCTAGGTGGAGGATCACCCATGGATGCCGCAAAAATCATGTGGACGCTGTATGAGCATCCTGAAGTCCGTTTTGAAGATCTGGCCATGCGCTTCATGGATATCAGAAAGAGAATCTATCCTTTTCCGAAACTTGGACAAAAAGCAACTTTCATCGCAGTTCCGACCACTTCGGGAACTGGTTCTGAGGTGACTCCCTTTGCTGTCATCACCGACGAAAAAACGGGTGTCAAGTATCCCCTGGCCGATTACGAACTGACTCCTCATATGGCGATCATCGACACTGAGCTGATGATGAAAATTCCAAAAGGTCTCACTGCAGCTTCAGGATTTGATGCTCTTGTTCACGCCATGGAAGCATATGTATCGGTGCTTGCCTCAGAATACACCAATGGACTGGCTCTTGAATCCATTCGTCTGATCTTCAAGTATCTTCCTTTATGCTACACGGAGGGAGAGCACAATGAGAAGGCAAGAGAGAAAATGGCGCACGCCTCAACCATGGCCGGTATGGCCTTCGCGAATGCCTTCCTTGGCGTATGTCACTCCATGGCACATAAACTGGGCGCTTTCCATCATGTCCCTCATGGTCTTGCCAATGCCCTGCTCATTGATGAGGTGATAAGATTCAACGCGGAAGAAAGTCCAATAAAGATGGCGGCTTTCCCTCAGTACAAATATCCCAACATCACCTACCGGTATGCAAGGATTGCTGACTATCTGGGTCTTGGCGGCAGCTCAGACGAAGAGAAAATCGAGCTTCTGATCAGCGCTATGGGTGAGCTCAAGAAAAAACTCGATATCCCATCCTCGATTCAGGCACTCGACATTCCGGAATCTAAATTTCTGGCAAGTCTAGATGAAATGTCCTATCAGGCTTTTGACGATCAGTGCACTGGAGCCAATCCAAGATATCCGCTCATCAGCGAAATCAAAGAAATGTACCTTAACGCATACTACGGAAAATAGCAGAAAGAAAACAAAAACCCTGGCGTAATCTGACGCCAGGGTTTTCAACTGTCATGAACTTATTTCTTTAAATAAAAAAGCCGCTATACTTATGGCGGAGAGAGAGGGATTCGAACCCTCGGTACCCGTAAAGGTACGCCGGTTTTCAAGACCGGTGCCTTAAACCAGCTCGACCATCTCTCCATGAGTATAGCGACAATATGTATTATATCAACATTGAAAAAGCCTGTCAACGGCTTTTTAGGATAAAATCAGAAGCTGTGTCAAATAAAACACAGCTCCTGTCAGTTGCCTGCTGTTATCTGATGAACTCTTCGCCTTTAAGGTATGGTCTGAGGGCTTCAGGAATGGTTACCGTTCCGTCTTCATTCTGGAAGTTTTCAAGAATTGCCGCCATGGTTCTTCCGATTGCTACACCCGAACCGTTCAGGGTATGGATGAATTTCGGTTTATCCTTTGGGGTTTCCTTGTACTTGATGTTGATTCTTCTTGACTGGAAATCCTCGAAGTTCGAGCAGCTTGAAATCTCAACGTATCTGTTGTAGCTTGGCATCCAGACTTCAATATCAAACTTAAGCGCTGCGGTAAACCCGAGATCGCCCTTGCATATTCTGACTACTCGATACGGAAGTCCAAGTCCCTGAAGTACTCTTTCCGCATCGAGAACCAGCTTGTCAAGCTCCGCATAGGAATCCTCAGGTCTCGTGAACTTCACAAGCTCAACCTTGTTGAACTGGTGCTGTCTGATGAGGCCTCTTGTGTCTCTTCCCGCTGAACCTGCCTCAGCTCTGAAACATGCCGAATAAGCCACATGCTTTATCGGCAGATCTTCAGCTGAGAAGGTCTCGTTTCTGTACATATTGGTTACTGGAACTTCTGCAGTCGGAATCAGGAAGTAGTCATCTTCTGTAAGCTTGAACGCATCTTCTTCAAATTTAGGCAGCTGCCCGGTACCTGTCATGGACATACGGTTCACCATAAAAGGAGGCATGACCTCCGAGTATCCATGATCGGTATGGGTATCCAGGAAATAGTTTATGATCGCTCTTTCCAGTCTTGAACCATATCCCTTAAGGAACGTGAACCTTGACCCTGTAACCTTACCTGCACGTTCAAAGTCCAGGATATCAAGGTCTGTACCGATGTCCCAGTGAGCTTTCGGATTGTAGGCAAACTTCCTGGGCTCACCCCATTTTCTGATTTCCACATTGTCCTCGTCCGTGCTGCCTGATGGTACATCCTTATGAGGAATATTAGGGAGTCTCATCATGATGAATTCGATCTGCTCATTGAGATCTCTGACCTTGTTGTCCAGTTCCCTGATATTTTCCCCCACGGTCTTCATCTCAGCCATAATTTCCGTAACGTCTTCTCCGGCTTTCTTCTTTTTGGGAATCTCTGCCGACACCTGATTTTTTCTGGCTTTAGCGGTTTCCACCTCGACCAGTGTTATTCTTCTTTCCTCATCAAGCGCCACTACCTTGTCAAAGTCGGAAAGATCGATGCTTTCTCCTCTGTCGCTCATCAGTGCTTTGATTTCTTCAACGTTTTCTCTGATTCTTTTGATATCCAACATGATTATCACTCCTTGTAGACTTATTAAAAAATATAAAAAAAAGAGCCATATCATCCGTAAGGGACGATATGACTCGTGGTGCCACCCTAATTCGACAGACCGGGGTCCATCCTTAAAAAGATAACGGTCTTCTCCGTACTGCGATTAACAGTCCCTCAGAGGCGGATTCCCAGAATATCGGCTGCAGATTTTCACCAGGGCATCTGCTCTCTTGTAGTCAATATCATGGTACTATTCTCTTCAACGGTTTATTTCAGTTCATTATAGCCTTAAGTCCTTAAAAGGTCAACTCTCCACTGTTTTGGTCACGATGATGTTTACACCGATATTCAGGATATTGCTGCAGATGATGTCTCCTTTTATGAGCGGTGCACCTACATAAATCCTGGAGAGAACCTTGGAAATGTCGATAAAATAACTTCTGTCCACAGGACGGTCGCTCTTCACCGGGACCATATTATGGCTATTTGAACCCTTGATTCTGATTACACTCGTATAATACTCCGTTTTCATGACTTACTCCTTACATGGAATCGAATTCTTTGATTCTGGCAAAAATGACCTGTGAATCCTTTTTGTCGTTCATGATATCCAGCGGACTTTTGTGTAGCTCTCTTGCGAGGATACCGATCACTTTCGTGAGACAGTATGACCCCTGGCATCTGCCGAATATGGTACCGGTTCTTCTTCTTACCCCTTCAACGGTTCTTGCACCCATGGGTCTTCTTATGGAATCGACGATTTCCCCTTCAGTCACATTGGAGCAGAGGCAGATCATCTTTCCGTACTTCGGATCGATCTGTATGATCTCATTTCGCTCTTCATCGTTCATTTCCCTGAAGCGGTAGTACTTTCTTCTCTTGCCTTCAAAATCGTTGTTTGTGGTCGCTTTGAAGTGCTGAAGAACAAGCTCCACTACATCGCTGGTCAGGGCGGCAAGCACATTGTCCACCGCGTAGTTCTTCGACTGGATGTGGATATAGCCGTCCTCCTGATACTCTGAATCGATCATGATGGGCTCAGTCCAGTACCGGTTTTCATTGATGATGTCCACACGTTCTGGAGGGAAGGGTCCGATGACACTTTCCACTTCCTTCTTCATCTGGGAGAACTCCTTGGACGAGGTGGTCTGAAGGCTTGCAAGAAGCTTGTTTGTGGAAGTGGGAAGAAGTGTGATCACCTCGCCGTTGTCCTTGTACTCCTTGATGATATGCTTGACTTCATTGAGGAAGTCCTTTTCGATGAGCATGTTTTCTACAATATCTTCGGGTCCTACAGTATCCAGATCTTTCTTGATGGTATACTTGTCGCCGAAAGTCGTTCTTACAACAACTCTTGCGGTATAGCGGTTTTTGTTTGTGGTGACCTTAATTCCGCCTCTTGGCAGGTCCTGGATGTCCGTGACCTCTTCTTCCAGTCTGAAGCTTACACCATTGTCATAGGCAATCTCGGCCATGGCTGTGGCATAATCATAGGGTGAAATTACCCCTGTATTCATGGAATAGATGGCATATCCGTCGGAAGGCTTGATGTTATGATTCATCTTATTCGCTTCTTTGGTGGAAAGGAGGGAGATGCCTTCAATGCCTCTTTCCTTCGCTCTTTTATAGATCTTTTCGGCTTTCTCTTTGGATGGATAGACTGTAAAGGACGGAACCTTTTCATAGAAAACATCCAGCTCCTCCGACAGTTCATCCAGTTTCATATTGCTTCTTCTGATGAGCTCGAACACTCTGTCTTCATCGACATCCTTACCGTCAAGGATAAGGGAGGAATTAAACAGTGCCACATCTTCTGCCACATCGAAGTTTTTTTCGATAATCCCGATATTGAGGTTGTACTTGCAGAGCTCATAGGCCATGGAACAGCCAACAAGTCCTCCACCCAGTATGATCACATCATAATCCATTAATTCTTCTCCTCCTACTGACCGACCATGGACTCAAGAACGCGCTTGAGCTCTTCCATCAATCTTCCGTATTCCGCCCAGTTTCCGGCTCTCTGCGCTTCCAGAGCATCATTGAAGAGGTTGTTCGCCTCTCTTGCCAGCGTCTCATCGATAACCCCACCAGGCTCTCCAGGCGTTTCCGCTTCGAAATTGAAAAGCATGCTTAGGGAATTTGTGAAAGTATCCGAGATGACGATTTTATCATCGTTTGAGATGACAAAACGTTTGATTTCGGGAATGGAGTTCTCACCCTCGGCCACCAGATAGATCGGCACAACATATAGAAGACTGTCTTCTATCGGCGCGATCACCATATCGCCAAATTCTACCTGAGAACCGGCATTGTCGAGAAGCGAAAGTTCCTTGGAGATCTCGGGATCCTGATTGAGCTTGTTGGTGAACAGGTATGGACTCGATACGGTTTTCTGGGGCGGGAATTTGTATTCCACCAGCTGACCGTAGTGTTCCCCTTCCATCCTCACATTGACGATAGCAACCATATTTTCCTTGCCCTTTATGGTGTAGTACTCTGTAAAGACAAGCTCCAGATTCTGTTCATCTCCAAAGGAGGTGAACAGGGAATAGGGTTCCTGCGCCATGCTTTCCTCGTTGTTTGATCCGGTGACTCTTGATTTCTGCCACACGTCCTCACCATTATAGAATATTGCCGGATTTGTCACATGATACTGCTCAAGCACTGTAGTCTGCATTTCGAAAAGGTCTTCCGGATACTTGATGTGATCTCTTAGACCTTCAGGCATCAGGGAAAGGTCTTTGAAAAGTTCTCCGAAAATCCTGTTGTAGCTGACAGCAATAGGATCATCTGGGTCCGCAAGATAGAAATCCACTGCTCCAGTGTAAGCATCCACGGTCACCTTGACAGAGTTTCTCACGTAATTGAGACCATTGAAGGTCTTGGCATTGGGATATCTGTCTGTATGCGTATAGGCATCGATCATCCAGTAAACCTTGTTGTCGGAAATCACCAGATACGGATCTGAGTCGTAGCTCAGAAACGGTGCTATGCTGATGACCCTGTTCAAGATATTTCTCTTTCTTATAATTTTTGAATCACCGGTAATCTGTGAAGAGATGAGGATCTTCGGTTCCTTTTCTTCAATGGCATAGAGGATTCTGTTGAGGAAGTTCATCTCTATTCCTGCATCACCGGTATATCTGTAGCTTTCATTTTCTCCTCCACGAGGATAGTCAAACTCATCCGTCTGTGTTCCAACGATCACATAGTCAGAAACCAGCTCTCCGAAATAGATTCTCGGGTTATCCAGCGGGATATCGGTGATATTATTGGTTGGAATATCCTTCATGAGGAAGTCAGGCTGTCCCTGGGCAGTCACAGTACTTGAATCAGACATGACTACACCATATCCATGTGTGTAGAAAAGATGAATGTTCTGCCAGGTGGACGGAGAAATGAGACTGCTGTCTATTTCTCTTGCCGAGAGAAATACCTGTTTCTTCTCACCATTGATCATATAACGGTCCACATCCACATCATTGAAATCGTAGTAACCTCTGATGACCTGTGCCTGTTTGATGAAATTAAGAGTGTGGCGGTAGGAGTTCACCTTGATGCTGTCCACTACTTCCCTGTTTCCTGTAATTTCAGCAGGGGAGATATCTTTATCCGCTTCAAAGAGTCTGATGTCAACATTATTGATACCGAAAGCCTGCCTGGTCATTTTGATGTTGTTTTCGATATAGGGTCTTTCAGTTTCCAGCTGATTCGGATTGACAACCAGAGCCTCCACAGCAAAAACCGACACAATGCGTAGGATGCTGAGCGCAAATATTCCTAAAACAGGATAGGCAATGAGATTGACTTTTTTCCTGACGATTCCATAAGCCACAACGGCAGCGGAAACTGCAGACAGAACGGCTATGATCCTCAGAAAAGGTACATTGATCTTGACGTCCGTATATCCAGGACCATAAACAACCCCCGATTCATTGAACATGACCATAAAGGTGTCCAGATAGAACTTTACCCCCATGAGCAGCAGGAATAGAGAAATCAGCATCGCCAGAGCTTTCCCGGCGAACTGGATAAATCCGTTCTTGATCACATGAAGAATTCCTCTGGCATTTCTGAAATTCAGTCTGTTGAATGAACTCTTCGCAGCAAT
>DAMDIS010000053.1:0-2001 GCA_032100885.1 Proteiniclasticum sp. | reverse complement strand
TGAAAGGGACATGGAGACGACAAACTGATACATGGGCAGTCTGAAGACATAGAATGAAATATCCTTTCCGAATACCGGATCCACCTGATTGAAGTCCACACTGTTGAAATACTGCAGGATCACATACCAGTAATCCTTTGCCAATCCATAGGCGACCACAAGAAAGAAGATACCCGCAGCAGTATAGACATAGCGGTTTCTCCTTCTGATTTCCACGTCCGTTTTCTGTGGATAGCTCACCAGATCATATTTCTTTGAAATGCTTCTGTAGTAAAAAATGGAGACCAGATAGAAGATGAGAAAGATGGGCAGCGTAAGGCCCGCAACAGCCAGAGCTCTTGTGAGATAGGTCCTTGTATAGCCCACTTCTCCGAACCACTGGAGATTTGCAATGAAGCTGGTTGAATTCAATAGAAGGATAAATCCGACGATGATTATCCCAAAAATCACGTAGAGATTCTTTTTGCCCTTCAGTTTATTTCTGAACTTGAATTTAAAATTCGGTTTGATATCAATTTTCATGAACTGCCTCCATAGGTATATTCTTTTTCATTAGTATCGGTCATCATATTTCTTGAGCAGATCATAATATGAGACCAGTCTTTCACTGTCATTCTGCTTTATGATCATTTCTCTTTTCTGATGATGTAAACTGACCAGTCTGTAGAACAGGGGTGCATCCTCAAAAATCTTTTCTGATTTCAGAATTTCTCCTCCCCTTTCTCCATGGTAGAGATAGGACTGAATCATCTCTGAACGTTCAAGCAAAGCGATTCTTCTGCCAAGGAGTCTTTTGAGCATTACAGCAGTGCTTTTCTCCAGAATATTCATCGGACGTACGATCTTGCCGATATCATGAAAAAGTGCTGCTCTGATCAAATCTCTATCCCTATTTTCACCCAGCTCTCTTCGAATATCCTTCGCAACGAGAATACTGTGGATCTGTTCGGATTTTCTGAGTTTCCCGAACAGACACTGTTCCTTTTCATTCAGGTACAGTGACAGAAAATCATCATCGATCTTCTGAAAGCCGTAACCGATATTATCCATAAACTGTCTGATGCGTTTTACCATATTAACCTCGATTAGATGAGTGGTCATAATCAGTTCAGTCTGCCTGACCACAGTTAACTACATAATACAATTATAATCTAAAACAGTACATAAATTACGGACGTTTAGAGAATATTAATGGATATGTTATAGAAAGTGGAAGAAGAAAGAAAAATATTCATGTATAATGAAGAAAAGGATTCAGGGAGGACCGGATGAAGATTTACAAGAAAGAACTGGAAATCAGGACGACCAAAAGACAGGATTTTTACGAGATAACGGATCAGGTGAGAAAAACACTTGAAGAGTCAAAAATCAGTGAAGGAATACTCACTGTCTACGCACCACACACCACAGGTGCTGTCTGCATCAATGAGAATGCGGATCCGGATGTCATCACAGACATGCTCTATGCGCTGGATAAAGCTTTTCCCGATGATCCGAAATTCAGGCATATGGAAGGCAATTCCCAGGCACATCTGAAGTCCATAAACATCGGCAGCAGCCAGAGCCTCATCGTAAGTGGTGGCCTGATTGAAATGGGCATATGGCAGGGAATATTCTTCTGCGAATTCGACGGACCAAGAACAAGAAAAGTAACCGTCCATGTCATGGGTGAATAGAAAGACCGAAAAACAGATATCGATAACTGCAGCCGAGGGTTTTCCCTCGGTTTTTTTCTGAAACATAAAAAATCCGAATATCGCCTGATGGCAACATTCGGATTTTTTATGGTGGAGATAAAGAGACTCGAACTCTTGGCCCCCTGCGTGCAAGGCAGGTGCTCTCCCAACTGAGCTATACCCCCATATGGTGGACCTTCAGGGACTCGAACCCCGGGCCGACCGGTTATGAGCCGGTTGCTCTAACCAACTGAGCTAAAGATCCAATAACTGGCGACGACCTACTTTCCCACAGGGCCTCCCCTGCAGTATCATGGGCTCGTAT
>DAMDIS010000052.1:16601-16847 GCA_032100885.1 Proteiniclasticum sp. | reverse complement strand
TGAGACCTTACGGATATGCACTATGGGAAAACATCCAAGGGTACCTTGACAGAAAATTCAAGGAAACCGGACATGAGAATGTGTACATGCCAATGCTCATTCCAGAGAGTCTTCTCCAGAAGGAGAAAGACCATGTGGAAGGATTTGCGCCTGAAGTTGCATGGGTTACCCATGGCGGAACAGAAGAACTTCAGGAAAGACTCTGCATAAGACCTACTTCAGAGACACTTTTCTGCGAGCATTTCT
>DAMDIS010000052.1:12331-16591 GCA_032100885.1 Proteiniclasticum sp. | reverse complement strand
ATGATCTGCCAAAGAAGTACAATCAGTGGTGCAGCGTCATAAGATGGGAGAAGACTACAAGGCCTTTCCTGAGAACTTCAGAGTTCCTGTGGCAGGAAGGTCATACCATCCATGAGACTGCTGAGGAAGCTCAGGAAGAAACCATCAAGATGCTGAATGTCTATTCGGATATGATGAAGGATTTCCTTGCTATCCCAGTCATCAAGGGAAGAAAAACAGACAAGGAGAAGTTTGCAGGCGCTGAAGCGACCTATACGATAGAAGCGCTCATGCACGACGGTAAGGCACTGCAGTCCGGTACTTCACATAATTTCGGACAGGGATTTGCTGAAGCCTTCGGCATCAGATATACAGGAAAAGACGGAAAGCTCAGCCATGTTCATCAGACAAGCTGGGGACTGTCGACAAGAGTCATCGGAGCCATCATCATGGTTCATGGAGACGATTCAGGTCTCATTCTTCCACCAAGAGTTGCACCTCATCAGCTGGTCATCATTCCTGTAGCGCAGCATAAGGAAGGCGTTCTGGAGAAGGCTGAAGAGCTGAGAGAAAAACTTTCAAAAGTGGCAAGAGTCAAGGTTGATGCTTCAGACAAGAAGCCAGGCTGGAAGTTCAGCGAGTATGAGATGAAGGGCGTTCCACTAAGACTTGAAGTAGGACCTAAGGATATTGAAAACAATCAGGTTGTCCTTGTAAGAAGAGACACCAGAGAAAAGATCTTCGTATCCATGGACGATCTTGAGACAAAGGTGCCTGAACTGCTCAATGAAATCCATGATGCACTTTACGAGAAAGCGCTGGCTAGAATGGAGAACATGACTTCAGTGGCGACCAATCCCGAAGAAATGAGAGACGCTGCAGACAACAAGCCAGGATTCATCAAGGCGATGTGGTGTGGAGATCTCGCCTGTGAAGAACAGATCAAGGAAGTTTACGGTCTTTCCTCCAGATGTATGCCATTTGAACAGGAAAAAGTCAGCGATACCTGTATCTGCTGTGGCAAAGAAACTGATACTCTAGTTTACTGGGGTAAAGCTTACTAAAGAAGTAAATTGACCGATATATGGCTGAAAAATCTGCAGAGAGAATATAAATTTTCCTCTGCAGATTTTTTGTCCAATTTGTTAATTCAGGCTTTGGAACTTTTCTTTTACTCGGATTACCCTATAATGGGGGTAACAGAGAAAATATCTGTCTGTGCAGATGTGATTTCAATTGAAAGGGGAGAGTGAAATGCTTAAACTTGAGGATATCTTTAAAGGTGAGTATGAGCTGCGTTCGGTAAAGGACCGCGAAGGTGACAAAGACTATTTCATAGACAATTACGGCAAACCTCTGATTCTCAGGTATAAGGTGGAGATGGAGTTTTTCCGGGTTTCCACTATTCTGATTCGCCTCGGTCATGGAGATATCTTTTCCGTTCATTTTCTCATGGACAGGGATCTACTTTCTTCCATGGCTTTTATTGAGCTTGATGCGAAAAATCATTTCATTGAATACACCATTGATGATGTAAACAGTAAACTGATCATCAAAATGAAGGAAGATGCACTGATATAGATAATGTGAAGCGTATAGGAATAAGAAAGAACCGGTCTGAGTGACCGGTTCTTTCTCAATTTAAGCATTTCTGCTCATCAGTTATTTCGCAAGGTGTGAATCAAGAAACTAAAAATCACAGTGATCGGTAAAACCCGCAGGCGGAACGCCAAGCCCGCTGATCATTCTTGCCCAGTAGTTCACCTGAGCGGTAGTAGTGGCGAGAATGACAATCTCCCGTTCTGTAAACTCAGCTTTGATCTGCTCCATGAATGCGGTATCCAGGACAACAGGAGTCTTTGTGACAAGCCTAGTATAGTTGATTGCAAGTCTTTCTCTTTTCGAGAAACTAAGGACATCATCCATAGACCTCTTTTCTGTAAGGACCTGTATTTCTTCATCGGAAATACCCGATCTATCATACTCAAAGGAGTTCATATCTATACAGAAAGGACAGGAGACGAGGATGGAAACCTGCATCCTTACCAGCTGGAGAATACGGGGGTTCAGATCTTTTGATCCATGTGCAACCAGAGCTTCCAGCACACCTGAACTGATGGCTGATTTCGGATACCAGGCCAGGAGCTTAGGCACAAGAAGATCTTTCTTGGTCACCCTCTTTGAAATCATCAGACCGATCCTGACATAGAACGGGATTTTTTCTGGTGGGTCAATGTATGCGTAATCCTTCATACTATTTCTCCCTTCAAACTCTGATCTTTCCGACTTAAGCTTTGACCTCATCTTACCACCGGCAAGAATAAATGGAAATGAGTAGCGTTATTATGAATTTTATCAAAATAATGGCACGGGATTATCTTAAAGGATAAGCTCGTGCCTTTTCTGATCAGAGGTATTGTGTCAGTCTGATCAAAGATCAGTCTCCGTATTGGGGTGAGTGATGGCCATGACCTGTATGGAAAGAAGCGCCAGCGCAAAAATCACTGCGAAAGTCAGGTTTTTCTTTTTCAGTTTCATGAGTATTCCTCCATTACTGTGAATCTATTCTTTTATTTCCACTGTGATCATGTACTCCATGTCCACATGAGGTGTACTGTCCTTGATGAGTTTGAATTTGAATCCTTTGGATTTAATAGCGATGATGATGTAGGCAAGAGCGATACCCATATCGATTTTGTTCAGGGAACTGAAAAATTTGCTTTTGATGAATCCCAGTTTGACCCTGAGTACATGGATCTTGTTGCCGTCTACTGAAAAACGCCATGGCTGCGTATTGAATGAAGATGGTGCAACACGTACCGCTTCGAGAATATATTTGTATTTTCGTTTGACCGGACCCTGTATGATGATGTCGTTAAGTGCTCTTCTCTTGTAGTAATCCGGTTTGGGATACAGTTCAAGAGGGTTTTCAGGATTTCCGAATGCGATGAACAGAATGGGCACATGGCTTTCTTCAAGTTCCGCATATTTAGAAATAACAGATTTGTCCACTCCAGGGTATGTGATGCATGTTGCGATTCCAAGATCGTTCATGGCAAGTATCACATGGGCAAGAGAGTAGCCAGTTGCCTGACGGAAACCTGGCTTTTCGACGCAGCTGATCACGATGAAGTGAGGTGCTTTGACTTTCGTATAGGCACCTATGATTCCGGTAGCTTTCTCTGAAAATTCCTGACCGTCTTTTATGATATGATATTTTACTTTCAGTCCTTCAAAAAGGTCTGGAGCATGATCCAGTATATCCTGAACCCTCAGAAGGGAGGCTTCGTCCAGACTGTCCATATTGAAATTTCTGGTGGATTTCCTTCTAAAGATGTTATCGTACAGTGTTTCCATTTAACGCCCTCCTAAGAAATCTTGCGGTCTAGTACCTTTTGTCGATGAGGACCACAGCCTGGGAAGATATGCCTTCTTTTGACCCTGTAAAGCCAAGACCCTCTTCTGTGGTTGCTTTGATGTTGATGTCCTCAAGAGGCAGTGAAAGAACCTTTGAGAGTTTTTCTCTCATCATGGGGATATGTGGTTTCATCTTGGGTTCCTGGGCAATGATCACCGCATCGATGTTGATGATCTTGAAGCTCAGATCCGCCAGCATTTCTTTCACTCGGTCAAGAAGGACCAGACTGTCGGCATCCTTGAATTCTTCTGCAGTATCAGGGAAATGTGTGCCCAGATCGCCAAGAGCTGCAGCGCCAAGAAGAGCATCCATTATGGCATGAGTAAGAACATCTGCATCCGAATGTCCTAAGAGTCCTTTCTCATGGGGAATACTGATTCCGCCGATGATGAGATCTCTTCCCTCAACTAATTTATGAACATCGTATCCTATACCAATTCTCATTTCATCCTCCAAACTGTAGAAGTTTTTCTTTTCTTCTATTATAACACGCATGTGTGAAAACAGAATGAGGGAAGAGGAGAACTTCTTATTCTGATACATCTCTGTTAAATCGATGAAAATTTTTTTATCAGCCATTAATATCTTTATAGGGATCAGGAACTGCTCAATTCAGATTACGGGTGTAGAAATTCAGCAGGAATTCGAAGAAGAAATGACAATGTCTCAATTCGACAATCAGCTGAAAAATCTCTATGGATTATGCTTTTGTTATGGACAGGTGTATTTAAGACAGCAATTGATATTATATCAAAGAAAAGTTAACAATATAACAACGAAAAGTTTATATTGTTAAATATTATCAATAACTTTGATAATATAATAATAAACTATTGTAAAGGATTAAATTAACAGGTTATCAA
>DAMDIS010000052.1:8645-12321 GCA_032100885.1 Proteiniclasticum sp. | reverse complement strand
AAAGGCTTATTTGGGGCCATATTTCGTTAAAATGCCGTCAATTCAAGAGGTTATCTGGTTTATTTATTTCTGTTTTATGTTATAATTATTCAGGATGTTAATAAGAATGACATAAATTATCGGGAGTTAAATCATTCTTAGTTTAATCCTTAACGAAATTCTGAAAGGTCGGGTGAACAGTATGTCAATATTGATTGGACCCATGAAGTTACATCTTAATGGGCACAAAGAATTGACTAATCACGGTGAAGTGAAGAATATTGTTGCGGGTAAGAAGGTATTCATTCCTCTTATGGCGTGTACAGATATTCTGGTCAATGCGGGGGATTACGTCAAGGCGGGTACTATGCTTGCAAAACGTAATGACCATTTTACAGTACCTATCTTCTCATCTGTATCAGGTAAAGTTCTGGGTATAGAAGAACTTGACCACAGTACAGGTAGAGTGATAGATCATCTCGTTGTTGAAAATGACGGGAAATATGATTTTGAAAAACCGTTTGAACCTATGGATGCTGAAACAGCTTCAGTAGAAGAACTGGTCAATTTCATGATGAACGCAGGAATTGTAGGCTGCGGAGGAGCGGGATTCCCATCCTATGTAAAGTACAAAGGAGCAAAGGGAATACACACACTTCTGATCAATGCGGTTGAATGTGAACCCTACATCACTGCAGACTACCGTATCATAGACAATCAGGTAGAAGATCTGCTGTATGGTGTCAAAGCTATGCTGAAGATGTCAGGTGCAAAAGAAGCGCTCATTGCCATCAAGAAAACAAAGAAGGATCTGATCGAAAAGGTAAGGGAAGCCTTAAAGGGTCAGGACCAGATGAAAGTAACAGAAGTTCCTGACCAGTATCCAATGGGCTGGGAAAGAACACTTATATATGAAGTCTTCAAGAAGAGATACGACAAACTTCCAGGTGAGATCGGTGTTATCGTCAATAACGCAACTACAGCCATCGCTTTTTCTGAAGCGCTTAAATATGGCAGACCGATCATGGAGAAAATCTGTACAATCAGCGGAGATGGTTTAAAATCACCAAGCAACGTACGTGTTCCAGTTGGTGTATCCGTTAAGGATATTGTGGAGCAGATCGGCGGATACAACGGTGATGAAGTCAGAGTAATCGGTGGCGGTCCAATGATGGGCAGAACCCAGACAACCGATGATGTTGTCATCACCACTTCTTCAAATGCCATCACAGTCCTTAAGCCAGATCCAGTGGATACCATTGCATGTCTGCGCTGCGGAAGATGTAATGATCACTGTCCGGCAGGCATACTTCCTGTCAGAATCAATAATGCCGAAGAAGCTGGGGATATCAAGCTGCTGACGAAGCTCAGAGCAGACCAGTGTATTGAGTGCGGAATGTGTACCTATGTGTGCCCATCCAAGATTGAAGTTACTGAAGGCGTTAGACGCGGAAAAGCTCTTTTAAGAGCTGCTGCGCAGAAGTAGGGGGACAGAGCGGATGAAATTTATTACTAAAGTGTCTCCGAACAATCGAGACAAAGACCACAGCACAAGTGGGATCATGGCGGAGCTTGCAGTTGGCCTTATGGTTGTCTTTGTATTCTCCATGGTCTTCTATTTCCAGGAATATGGAATGGAGTATGTCATTCACGGCGCAGGTCTGATGGCTACTTCCATCATTACAGCTTTAGTTACTGAAGTGGTTTTCGCTTTAGCGACAAAGAGAAAAGTGGGTTATCATATCAAGTATTCCTACCCGCTTGTGACAGCAATCATACTTACACTGACCGTTCCGATATCCACGAGCTTTTTTGCTTTAGGCGTCGCATCATTCTTTGCGATTTTCTTTGGTAAACTCATATTCGGGGGATTCGGACACAACATCTTCAATCCTGCCGGAGTCGGAAGAATGGTGATTTTTTCATCACTAGTTGGTTCCACAGTCGCGGATGTGACAACAAGTGCAACACCGGTATCATCCATGGCAAATGCAGGATGGATGATTAAGGATGCTGCCGTGACCGAAAAGTTCCTGGAACAGTTCGGCGGGCTCAGTAACCTTCTTCTGGGCTGGTATCCAGGCGCAATGGGTGAAACCAGTGCACTGCTCATCATCCTTGTGGGTATTTATCTTGCTTACAGAAAAGTGCTCGACTGGAAGGTTCCAGTCGTTTATGTCGGATCCGTATTCATCTTTACGATGATCATCGCACTGACAAACGGTGTGGGTCTATGGTATCCGATGTTCCATATCCTATCAGGCGGTCTGATGTTCGGAGCTGTATTTATGGCTACCGATCCAGTGACAAATCCTACGACCATCAGCGGAAGAATGATCTACGCCATCGGTCTTGCAGTACTTACAGTGATCATCAGACTTCAGTCAAGTCTGCCAGGCGGTGTGGTCTATGCGATACTGCTGATGAATATGGTATCACCGCTCATTGACAAGCTTACAGACGGATGGTCAATCTATTCCGTTAAAAAATACACCGTGTCCATCGCTGTGACTTTCGCAGCTGGCCTTGTTCTGACTTTCCTTGCCGGAAACGGACTTGAACCCAAAGCGATTGAATTCCCAAGCGAAGACGGCGGTCTTCCAATCTTCTCTGAAAGCACAGACAACCTGCCAGAGGTTGTAGAGCAGACTGAAGAGGGAGCAGTTGTGACATTTGTCATTTCGGCACCAGGCTATCACGCTCTTGAAGGCGGAGACGCGAACTCCATAGAAGTGAAAATCAATAAAGATACCAATACAGTAGAAAGCGTAGCAGTGCTTGAAGCAAACGATACACCAGGTCTTGGGGACAGAATTACAGAACAGGGATTCCTTGACCAGTTTGCAGGAATCACTTATGACGACAAATCTGCTTCAATCGATGCACTCAGCGGTGCAACAGTGTCTTCAACATCTGTAGCCAAAGCTGTTCGAGTCGCATTTGAAGAACTGAATAAGTAAGGAGGAAGAAAACATGAAAAATACGAAGAGTTTACTCGTTTTATTGATCACCGTTCTCCTTACAGGGGGAATACTTCTGTTTGCCGACAGCCAGCTGAGACCCATAATCGATGCTGCAGGAAGCTCGGAAGATCAGGCGGTACTTGAAACGCTGTTTGCGGGAGAGACTGCTTTTACACCAGTTGAATTTACAGACGAAACCGGTCTGATCAAAAAGGTATATGAAGCCGGTGAATCAGGCTATGCATACATCATCGAAAACCAGGGATTTGCGGATGTCATCACTTTCGCTCTTGGACTGGACAATAAAGGAAACATAACAGGCTATGAAATCATCAACCTGAACGACACTCAGGGATACGGGTCCCAGGTCGGCGAGGACGCCTTCAAGGGAACCATTGTCGGAAAGACATCAACCGATGCTTTCGCGACAATTTCAGGGGCTACTGTAAGTTCAGGTGCTGTGGTTGATGGACTTGATGCAGCGAAAGCGCATTATAACGAAACCATGGGAATCGTGGATGACGGGACAAGCGTTCCTGAAACACCGGCTGAACCGGTAGAACAGCCTCTGACCTTCGGAGCGAAGATCGCTCTTTACAGAGAAGTATCCGAAAGCAAATCCGGTGTCATCACAGACACAAAGGAAGAGGGAGACCTTGTCACCTATACAGTTGAAGTAGCGGGATATGCGAAGCAGGAAGGCTACGGCGATACACCGAATGTTCTTTCCATAA
>DAMDIS010000052.1:6080-8634 GCA_032100885.1 Proteiniclasticum sp. | reverse complement strand
GAGAATGAATAGATTAGAAAACACAAAAATCGGATTCCTCCGTAACAATCCGGTACTTGGATTGTCATTGGGTCTGACCACTGCCCTTGCTGTCACTTTCAGCATGACCAGCGCAGTAGGAATCGGCGTTCTTACATTTGTGCTCATTCTTTTAGCGGCACTTCTTGGTGGGCTTGTTAAAATGGTTGCACCAAAAGAGGCATTACTGCCAGTCAATATCATCCTTGTGGCTTTTCTTGCAAAGATTGGAGAACTTCTTGTTCTCGCTTATGCACCAGGCCTTGCAGCAAGCGTCGGGATCTTCCTACCGCTTCTTGCAGTAAATTCCATCATCCTTTTTGCTACAGGGGCATTTTCACCTGAAGCATCCATGGGAGAAAGCTTTACAGATGCACTGAAAGCCGGTGGGGCATATCTTGTGGCACTTGTTGTCGTGTCATTTGTACGTGAGCTTCTTGGCACAGGAGGCATCAGCCTTCAGAACCCGCTAAGCGGAAATGAGATCTTCAGTTTCAGTCTTATCCCATCAGAGTTCACCCTCAGTCTGTTTACTCAGCCTGCAGGAGCACTGATTGTTCTTGCACTTGTAGCTGCAATCTTTGCGGCACTTGGCAAGCAAGACGCAGAATTGGGAGGTAAATAATATGGAAAATTTATTTCCGATCCTTTTAGGAACCATTATCATCAATAACCTGGCACTGACAAAGCTGGTTTCCATCGGTCAGCTGGCCAACTTCGGAGACAATGAAGACCAGACACTCTGTATCGGTCTATCAGCAGCAGTCATCATGGCCGTTTCAAGCGTACTATCCTATGTGGCGTTCACATTTATTTTGGAGCCTTTGAACGTAACGGTGCTGAACCTCCTGGTGTACATGCTCATCGTTCTCCTGACCACTATGGCTGTTAATGGCTATATCAGATCAAAGAAACCTGAAATGTACGGAGCAGTTGGAAAGGTGCTGCCACTTCTGGCAGTGAACTCTGCCATCCTATACCTCATTCTGGATACAGTCAGTCAGGGTATGGAATTCCTGCCAATGCTGATTACATCAGTAGGGGCACCGATTGGTCTTCTCCTCGCATTCATCCTTTATGGAGCAGTAAGAGAGAGACTTGCCATTGCAGATACACCTAAACCTTTCAGAGGACTTCCGATTCTTCTCATCTATGCCGCACTGGCACTAATGGCGCTCAGCGGTCTGAATGGAATCATCTAGAATCATCTGATAGAATATGAAATGAAAGAAGACCTGCTGTCCGAAGCTGATTCGGACAGCAGGTCTTTCTCTTGCTTTGAATTGTTTCTTTTCAGTACCTGAGTGATAGGAGAAAGACGGATTATTCCTTGCCTTTCAGCTCAAAGACCGCTCCTTTCTCAACGAGGCTTTCAGCGGTTTTACCGCTCTCAAATATCAGAGTATTTCCGTGGACCCTGAATCTGTAGATTTCGTTCTCATTGACCTCAAGGATCAGTTCATCATCTTCCATATAATATTTTCCCATGGGAACATAGGAAGTGGCGATGTGACGGTTAAACTGAAACTTGTGGTCTTCTTCCAGAAGAACCCATGCAAAGTCCTCGATTTCCGATTCTTTCATCACATATTTTCCTGTTTGAGGTTCTTCAGGCTTTTCTTTCATGGAACAGCCTGCAGCGACTGTTATGAGTGCCATTATGAGCAGAATCTTTGACCTATTCTTCATGATCATTTCTGACCTCCTTCCTACGGATATTTTAAGATGGATAAGGGATAGCTTAAGATTATAATCATCTGCAGCCATTATACTACTTCAGCCTACAGTAATCATGACAGAGTGATTTCAAAGCAGTACATAACTGCGCTCTTCACTTAAATTTCAGGAAGTTTAATCATAACCTTAAGTCACATTAAAAAGAAAGGATTCATGACGATATCCACAGAAAATAGCGGGTTTATCCACGTTAATAACAGATTACTCACAACAAATATACGCATATGTGGGTAAACCTGTGGATAACTTCGGGTTTATCTTAGCAGAGAAGGGTAGTTTTTTGCATAATTTAAGTTATACAGAGATAAATAACAGTAATTCCACATGTTATCCACAGGTGATTGTTAATAATGTGCATAAGTGAACAGTTGTACGGGTTATATTTACCCGCTTTTGATTCCAAGTTAACTTCAGGTAAAATAAAAAACCGCTGATCTTAGTCAACGGTTTTCTGAGAGTCATTTACCAGTTTATTCAGTGTATGGAGCTCAAGGGGAGAAAGATCACGGTAAGTGCCCAGCTTCAGGCTGCCCAGTTCGATGTTCATGATTCTGATTCTTTTCAGCGTGACTACCCGGTAGCCAAGATATTCCGTCATCCTGCGGATCTGTCTGTTGAGACCCTGGGTGAGGATGATTCTAAAGGTACGCTCATCAAGCTTTTCCACTTTTGATTCCCTTGTCATGGTGCCGAGGATCGGAATTCTTCCGGACATTCTTCTGATGAACTCATCCGTTATGGGTTTATTCACTGTAACGATATATTCTTTTTCGTGGTTGTTTCTTGCTCTGAGAATCTT
>DAMDIS010000052.1:657-6070 GCA_032100885.1 Proteiniclasticum sp. | reverse complement strand
AATCTTATTGACGATATCTCCGTCGTTTGTCAGAAGGATGAGTCCTTCTGAATCCTTGTCGAGTCTGCCCACAGGAAAGATGCGCTCCTTGTGCTTGACGAAATCTATGATGTTTCCTCTTGTTTTACGGTTTGTGGTACATTCGATTCCTCTGGGTTTATTGAGTGCGATATACACCATGGGGGGTTCATTGGAAATGATTTTTCCGTCTACACGAATCTGATCTTCCTCTGTGACCTTAAGTCCCATGACTGCTTTTTCTCCATTTACTGTTACTCGACCCTCTTCAATAAGACTGTCGGCTACACGTCTGGAGCAGTATCCCGTATCTGATATGGCTTTGTTGATTCTTTTTTCTTCCATGGAACACCTCCTAAGATCCTATTATACATGAATTCAGCTAAAATTGAAGTGGCACTTGAAGTCATTCCTGGTGAGGGCTAAAATAGAGATAAGACGTGCGAGAGAATTGGAGGAAGAACATGAACCGATCGATCTGTCCGCTCTGCGGGATGCCCAATGACTGCCATATGGAAAACGGAAAGGATCCCAGCGTGTGCTGGTGCAAGGATATTCAGTTTCCTGAAGAGCTGATCCTGATGGTACCAGAAGAGCTCAAAAGAAATGCCTGTATCTGCAGGAGCTGTGTGGAGAAATATCATGCCGGTGAAGGCAATCTGAGTCGTGGTTAGGTAAATAGAATTGGACAAAATTCATTGAATAGGATACAATTGATTTAACGGAATGATAAAAATCCGGTATAACACTTTAATCTCTGGAGGGATAAAAATGGATAAAAAGGTAGTAATATACACATCAAACACATGTACCTACTGTGATCTGGCTAAGGAGTACTTTAAGGCAAACGACATTTCCTATGAGGAAAAGAATACTTCAGATCCTGTATATAGAAAGGAACTTTTAAGCATCGGTGTAAGAAGCGTTCCTACAATCTATGTAGATGATCAGTATATGGTCGGTTTTGACGAAGGTGCCTTCGAAGAGCTATACAACGCATAAGAGAAAAAATACAGGCAGTCTCTCCGTGAGGAGCAGACTGCCTGTTTAATTTTCATCTGGATTCTTGAGTAATCGCCATGACCGCTGATGGGTGAGTTATTTCTGTTCGCCTACTCCACATAGAGGAAGGAGCCATTGTTGTTGATTTTGCAGTCCAGCTGATAGGAGAGTATTCTGTCACGGGTCTTGCCCGATTTAAAGAAATCTTCAGGCAGGAATTCACCTGAGACAAGGATGATGATCTCATCTCTTTCTTTGATGGTTTCACTGATGTATGCCTGTTCGATGATTTCTGCAAGTACCGAGTCGATATCTTTTTCTTCAAGTTCTGATTTCGCAATCAGTTCCTGGCCTTTGGCATTGACGGATGAAATATGGATAAGGTTTCCCATGGGGTTAAACTCCATTTTGATTTCTCCCTCTGCACGGATAATGATCGTACGGTCCACTTTACCTGCCATATTCTGATAAACGAGACCCAGAAGAAGTGAAGCCATGAGCAGGACAATCAGTGGTCTCAGAAGGTTAAGCCTCTTTCTGGCTTTCTTGCCGGAGGTGACATCACCGATACTGTTACCTTCATCCTTCACTTTCATAAACTGACCCTGACTGGTGAGAATATAGGCATAGCTTCCTTTTTTCTTCAGTGCAAGACCTGAATGGGCATCACTGTCTATAGGGAAGGCGTCCTCTTTTTCCTTGAGGTCGTACTGGAGGTATCTTCTCATGAGCGGGTATTTGTCACCGCGTAAGAGAATGCTGTATGAAAGGATATGATCATGCCACTTCTTCAGCTCAAACACCGGTTCTTCAACAAGTTTTGAAAATGCACTGAAGGGAATGCGCTTATTCTCTAATACTTTCTCCCACAGCTTTTCCTCTGAGGACAGAATCAATGAAAGGTTAAGAATCAGGCTTCTTTCCTGTTTGTCCGGCTGTGTCCGGATCAGTTTTTCAAGATTCAGGCTGAACGTCTTGAGCTCATTGATATATTCATCGATCTCCTGGGCTCGTCTAAGGGTTTCTTCTTTGTTGTAGACTTCCATTGCCGGTTTTTCCAGAAAGATATAGCGGTCTTTATCTAAAACTCTTTTCACCATATTCATAACACTCCCATTTCTTCACTGATTCTATTTTAGCATAGCTTAAGCAGGGAGAAGTACGAATAACGTAAGAATAGATTAATTTTCTCTTTCTTCACAGAATATCCAGCAAATGGCTTAATTGAACGGTTATAATGAAGTATACTGGTATAAGGAAACTGCTGAAAAAGCATAAAATGAAATATGAATACTGAGGGTGTTATTATGGAAGTAAAGGAATCAAACAGAAGAAAATGGACTGACCGGCTCATCAGAGTGCTCATCATCGTGCTGATTTTTATCGGTGTTGGTGTCTATATATATGCCGATGACTACTACAGACCTTCACTGACTGCGGAGGAAGCTTTAACAGGCGGAGAGGGAATCACCTTTGAGGAAACTGGCGGTGATCTTGTGTTTACCCCAGCCGATCCTGAAGGCGGCGTGGTCATATATCCCGGAGGAAGAGTCTCTGAAAGGGCTTACGGATATTTGGGCAGAAAAATTGCAGCCATGGGTTATAAGACAGTAATCGTGAGGGCTCCTCTTAAGCTCTCCATTTTCTCGAATTATGCCGCTGAGGATTATGTCTCTGATGAGGAAATCAGCGACTGGGTCATCATCGGCCATTCTCTGGGCGGTGTCTCTGCTTCAAGATTTGTAAAGAAGAACCCGGATAAAATCAGGGGACTGATCCTTCTTGCGGCCTACCCGGATGGTCGTACGGATCTGTCTGCAAGCACCTTCAAAGTTTTCTCTCTTGTGGGAGACAAGGATCTCATCATAGATTACGAGAAGCTGAATGAAGCGCAGGCTAGACTGCCAAAAGCGACCTATGGACAGATCATAAGAGGCGGGAATCACTCAAGCTTTGCCAACTATGGTACCCAGGACGGTGACAGCCTGGCTGATATCGGATATGAAGAGCAGCAGCAGTTCGTACTTGATGCCGTGGTTGAAGCCTTCAAGTAACCGGAAGAAACCTCAGCTCTCTAGGGTAGACTAAAACGGCAGGCGCCCGAGAACGGCTCAAGCAGCGGATCGTAAAGAAAAGTAAACGGGGACTTTATCGGTCCCCGTTTTAATTTTAGAACATAAGAAAAGATAATGAGCAAAAGAAGTTTTTCACAATAATATCATGTTCTGATTAATAATTTCAATGGAACTCAAGGAAAACCGAAGTTTCTATTGCGAGAGTGTTAAAAATTATCATTGTTCCATTTAGGTTTTTAACAATATCATAAAATTCAAAAGTTTGATAAAAAACTTTGACAAATATTAACACAAGACAATTCATTTTGTGGTATCATATTGTTAGAAATTTATTTAACGATGAGGTGCGAGGATGGATAAGAAAAAAGACATTTCCATGGCGGTTATTAAAAGATTACCAAAATACTACAGACATCTGGCTGAACTCCTGAGAAACGATGTAGACAGAGTTTCTTCCAAAGAACTTAGTGAGAAGATCGGTTTCACCGCTTCACAGATCAGACAGGATTTCAACTGTTTTGGCGGATTTGGACAGCAGGGTTATGGATACAACGTAAAAGAACTATATAATGAAATCTCTAATATCCTGGGACTGGATAAGAGATACTCAACAGTAATCATTGGAGCAGGGAATATCGGACAGGCTGTAGCAAATTACACCCGTTTCGACAAATTCGGATTTGATCTGAAGGCGATATTCGATGTAAACCCTAAGCTTATCGGTATGAGAATCAAAGATGTTGAAATCACAGACATCGATCAGATGGAATCATACCTGGCAGAGAACAAGATTGATATCGGTATTCTCTGCGTACCCCATGCACAGGCACAGAAAGTGGCTGATGTACTTGTGGAAAATGGCGTAAAGGGCCTCTGGAACTTTGCACCGATTGATATCAACGTACCTGAAGATGTATCTGTAGAAAACGTACATTTAAGCGAAAGTCTGCTGACACTTGTCTATCTCATGAATGACCTGGACAAATAGCAAGCAGAATCTGGGGGACCTTTAATAAGGGTCCCTTTTTGAGTGCTTAAAAGTCTCTGAGTTTTGTTGAAATGGAAGGGCATAATACGTATACTGTAAAGGTGAGATTTTGCTCACCATACAATAATATTGGGGGAAACAGATGTATAAAATAATTCGGAAAAGAGAACTGGTAAACAACATCTACCAGATGGATATTTTGGCTCCGCGTGTAGCAAAAGCTGCACTTCCAGGTCAGTTCATCATCGTCAAAGTGGACGAACGGGGAGAAAGAGTGCCGCTGACCATATGTGACTACAATAAGGAAGAGGGGACAGTCTCCATCGTGTTTCAGACACTTGGCGCTTCCACAAAGAAGCTTGCACAGATGAATGAAGGAGACGAGATCAGGGATTTTGTCGGGCCACTTGGTAATCCTTCTGATATCGTGACAGATGATAAAGAAAATCTCAGAGACAAGAGAATCGTCTTTATTGCTGGAGGTGTGGGGACAGCGCCAGTGTATCCTCAGGTGAAGATGCTTAAGGAAAAAGGCATAGATGTGGATGTCATCATCGGTACCCGTTCAAAAGAGACACTCATTTTTGAAGAAGAGTTCAAAGCGGTTTCGAAGAATCTCTATGTGTGTACAGATGACGGAAGCTACGGCTTCCACGGACTGGTCACAGACAAGCTGAAGGAACTGATCGAGACGGAGAAAAAGGATTATCATATCTGCGTGGCCATCGGTCCCATGATCATGATGAAATTTGTTTCAAGGCTTACAAAGTCATACAATCTTCATACCGTTGTATCGCTTAATCCCATCATGGTGGACGGCACAGGCATGTGCGGTGCCTGCAGGGTGACTGTAGGAAATGAAGTGAAGTTCGCCTGTGTGGACGGACCTGAATTTGATGCTCATCTCATCAACTTTGACGAGGCCATGAGACGTCAGTCCATGTACAAGACTGTAGAAGGAAAAAAGATGATTGTTAAAGAACAGGCATCTGTACATAAGGATTCGGAATTATGTGATTTGGGGGAAATTTTACATGAAACGAAATAGAGTGCCTGTAAGGGAACAGAGACCAGAAGATAGAGTAAGGAATTTCAAGGAAGTGAGCTTCGGCTACAGTCATGAGGAAGCGCTTCTTGAGGTGGAAAGATGCCTTCAGTGCAGAAATCCGAGATGTGTACCGGGATGTCCGGTAGCCATAGACATCCCAAAGTTCATACAGGAACTGAAAAACGGGGATGTGAAAGCCGCAAGAGACACCATCGGTCGTGCAAGCAATCTGCCTGCTGTCTGCGGTAGAGTCTGTCCTCAGGAAGAGCAGTGCGAAGGCTC
>DAMDIS010000052.1:0-647 GCA_032100885.1 Proteiniclasticum sp. | reverse complement strand
GGTGAACATCGGTAAGCTGGAGAGGTTTGTTGCCGACTGGGCAATGGAGAACGGCTACAAGAACACGGACAAGCTGCCTTCAAACGGCATCAAGATTGCTGTGGTGGGTAGCGGTCCTGCGGGCCTTACCTGCGCGGGAGATCTTGCAAAGCTCGGTTATGATGTGACGATTTTTGAAGCGCTTCACGAAGCGGGCGGCGTTCTGGTCTATGGTATTCCTGAATTCAGACTGCCCAAGGAAACTGTGGTCAAGGAAGAGATAAATCTCCTCAGGGAGCTGGGCGTAAAGATTGAAACCAACGTCATCGTCGGCCGTACGGTAACCATCGAAAGCCTCATCGAAGATGAAGGCTTCAAGGGGATATTCATCGGTTCAGGCGCAGGGCTGCCCATGTTCATGGGCATCAAGGGCGAAAACGCCAACGGCGTCATGTCTGCCAATGAATATCTGACCCGTGCAAATCTCATGAAGGCATTCAGAAGCGACTACGATACACCGATCAGTCACGGCAAAAGAGTGGCTGTTGTCGGAGCCGGAAATGTGGCCATGGATGCGGCAAGAACTGCGGCAAGACTAGGCGCGGAGTCCATGATTGTCTACAGAAGATCGGAAAAGGAAATTCCCGCAAGAGCGGAAGAAGTTCACC
>DAMDIS010000051.1:14864-16992 GCA_032100885.1 Proteiniclasticum sp. | reverse complement strand
TGGAGTCCTGTTCGGCAAGCTGATGTGCAAGGTCACAAAGGGACAGATCAATCCAATGATCGGTGCAGCAGGTGTATCTGCAGTGCCGATGGCAGCCAGAGTCGTTCAGAAGGTCGGACAGGAAGAAGATCCTTCAAACTTCCTGCTCATGCATGCCATGGGTCCTAACGTTGCCGGTGTCATCGGTTCAGCAATTGCTGCCGGTGTACTCCTCAACTTCTTCGGCTAAAAGACTACATAATGAACTGCTCAGATTGTTTATCTGGGCAGTTTTCAATTTCTATAGAATTTCAGAGGATATTTCACTTTTGGGTATACGGAAAATGATTTCAGATGATACACTAGGTATTAAGTGATTTTTTACAGATTATAATGATGTGATAAGGATGGAACTGAGAATATGGATAAAACAAAGGGAGAGATCGGACTCATACTGGTATCGGTCATATGGGGAAGCGGGTTTATTGCAAGCGCCATAGGACTCGATTATCTTACTGCCTATGAAACTCTGGCTGGAAGATTCTTTGTGGCTGCAGTGCTTCTTATGGTGGTCAACCGGAAGAAGCTGACTAGGCTTCAGCCAAGGACCATTAAAAACGGAATCATCCTGGGGATTTTTCTCTATGGGGCATTTGTGCTTCAGACAGTAGGGCTTGAATATACGACTCCGTCGAAGAACGCATTTCTCACTGCGGTGAATGTGGCGGTTGTTCCGTTTATCGGGTTTCTCTTTCATAAGAGAGCCCTGGATAAAAACGATGTTCTGAGGGCTTCTCTTGCCATGGTCGGGGTTGCACTCATCTCGCTGAACTGGACAGGGATTCTTAACCTTGGTGATGTGCTCAGCTTCTTATGCGCCTTTGCCTTTGCCCTCCATATCTTCTACACAGGGGAGTTTATGGAAAATGAGGATCCTCTGTCTCTCACCATGGTTCAGATGATCACCGCCTTTATTCTGGGGATGTTCTTCATGCTCCTGCGGGGAGAGAGTCTTCTCAATCAGGATACAAGAGGATACCTTGCCATGCTCTATCTTGGAGTATTTTCCACGACCATTGCCTTTCTTATGATGAGCATCTGTCAGAAATACACCAAGAGCTCAAGAGCTGCTGTCATCATGTCCACTGAATCTCTTTTTGCCATGGTGTTCTCCATCGTCATTCTCAGTGAACAGGTGACACCCAGAATGATTATTGGTGCGGCTGTCATTTTCACAGCCATTGTGCTTCCACAGGGAAAAGCAGGTGAAGTCACAGTGGAGACACTGGAGAAGGATGCTGTGTAGCGGATTTCAGATTATTCATCCTGTACGCTTCAATATATAAAGAAACGATAAATCCCATTTGTCATATCTCATGTGACAAATGGGATTTATGTTTTAATTGTTTAATAAATGAAAAGGTTATAATATATAAATATAGATGAAAATTACGTTATATTTCATGACATTCATATCCGGAAATGTTGTCGGCGTGATTTTTGAAATGTTACTTCGGACTGATCACCAGGTAGCAGCTCCTAACGGACTTATTCAGAACAATTAAGAATGGAGGATTAAAATGGAAAACAAAACTGGAACAAAAGCTGGTATTCAGAAGTTTGGTGCCTACCTCAGTGGTATGGTTATGCCGAATATCTCTGCATTCATCGCATGGGGACTTATAACCGCACTATTTATCGCTACAGGCTGGTGGCCAAACGAAAAACTGGCAACCATGGTTGGCCCGATGATCACTTATCTTCTTCCACTGCTTATTGCCTACACAGGTGGTAAGATCGTCTATGACCACAGAGGTGGAGTAGTCGGTGCGGCAGCAGCAATGGGTGTTATCGTCGGAACAAGCATTCCGATGTTCCTTGGCGCTATGCTCATGGGACCTCTTGCAGCTTTCCTCATCAAGAAGATCGATGGTCTTTTTGAAGGCAAAATCAAATCCGGCTTCGAAATGCTCATCAACAACTTTACAGCAGGTATCCTTGCAACAGTTCTTGCCATTGCAGGATTCTATGTCATCGGACCTGTCGTTGAAGCGCTGAACAATGTTCTTGCGTCTGGTGTTGATGCAATCATCAATCTGGGCATTCTGCCACTGGTGCATCTGTTCGTTGAACCTGCAAAGGTGCTCTT
>DAMDIS010000051.1:13505-14854 GCA_032100885.1 Proteiniclasticum sp. | reverse complement strand
AAAGCTTCAGCATCAAGTGCTGCGGTTATCCACTTCCTGGGGGGTATCCACGAAATCTACTTCCCATACATCCTGATGAAGCCAATACTGATCGTTGCGGCAATGGCCGGTGGTGCAGCAGGTACACTTACTTTCTCACTGCTTAACGTAGGACTTAATGCGGCTCCTTCACCTGGATCGATCTTTGCCTACATCGCCATGACACCAAGAGGAGACTTCTTCGGAATGTTCCTGGGCGTAATCGTAGCAGCAGCTGTATCCTTCGTTGTAGCAGCAGCAATCCTGAGATCATCCAAGGAAACAGAAGCAGCTGATATGGACCTTGCAGTTTCAAAGATGGAATCCATGAAGGGTAAAGAAAGCTCAGTCAGAAGCACTTTAGTCACTGGTTCCAAAGACTACAGAAACGTAAACAAGATCATCTTCGCCTGTGATGCCGGTATGGGTTCAAGTGCAATGGGTGCATCTATACTCAAGAAGAAAGTTAAGGAAGCAGGTATCAATGACGTAGATGTCACGAACCTTGCGATCAATAATCTTCCTTCTGATGTAGACCTCGTTGTCACACATAAAGACCTGACTGAAAGAGCAAGGAAAATGGTTCCTGGAGCAATCCATGTTTCCGTGGACAATTTCCTTGGCACAAACAAGTATGACGACATCGTCGCAGATTTAAAAAAGAGCAAAATGTGATAGAATAGTTATAAGGTGAGGGCCATGGCAAGCTTGCCATGGCCTTACAAATTAATAAGGGGGTGCAGTGATTTGTTTATAACAGCAAGGGAAAGACTCATTTTGGGGATTTTGCTCGAATCACGGCACCTCTTTGTTTCCTTGAATGACATATCACAAGAACTTGATGTGTCACTAAGGACAGTTCAGCGGGAATTGAAATTCCTGGAAGATACCCTTTCCGAATCGGGGCTGAGCCTTGAAAAGAGGGTCAATGAAGGGATAAGAATCTCAGGTAGTGAAGAAAATCTGGAAAGACTCAGGGAAAACCTGAAAAGCTATTCCGAATTTGAGCTTCAGAGAAACGAGAGAAGCCTTATCATCTTCAATGAACTGCTGAAAGCCGAGCATACAGTCAAGTCGAGCTACCTAGGATCAGTGCTTGGCGTATCCTCCAAGACCCTTCAGCAGGACCTTGACTACTTTCAGGAAGAAATCAGGTATTCCCATCTCGATCTTGTACGGAAACCGGGCTACGGTATTGCCCTTGAAGGCAGGGAGAAGGACAAAAGGATGTGCTTTGTCAATCTTGTTCTTCAGAGACTGGAACAGAGTCCCATATTCTCCTTAAAAGAAGGAGAGTTCATCTCCATCGACACCGATGACGGGATTTTCCT
>DAMDIS010000051.1:12402-13495 GCA_032100885.1 Proteiniclasticum sp. | reverse complement strand
GCGGGAAGGCTTGAGATCATCGAAAGGATTCTTCTTTCAGAAATCAGAAATCTGCAGTTCAAGCTGACGGACCTTGCGGTATTCGAGCTTCTTCTGTATCTCAATCTTGCCGTCACTCGGATGGCAAAAGAAAGCTTTGTGGAAGCAAAGCCGAGGGCAGAGCTCAGTGATGAAAGAAAAGTCTCCCTTTCCATATTCGAGAAGATCGGGAAGGCCCTTTCCATAGAGATTCCGGAAAATGAGATCGCATTCTTTGCAGCGAATCTGAGAAGTGCGAAAAGAGTAAGGAGTCTTGAAATCGATGAAAACATGGAACTCTCTCAGCTGGCCAATGAGCTGATTGATTCTGTATCAGATGCCACAGGCTACTACTACAACAAGGACAAGAAGTTTTTTGATGCCCTGGTCTCTCATCTGGAGCCGCTATTAAACAGAATAAGCGACGGAATCACCGTGCTGAATCCCATCAAGAAAGAGATCATGGAGGACTACAGTGTTCTCTACGGCACACTTGAGAAGATCCTCAAAGATAAATTTGCAGGATACCACATCAGCGATGATGAAATCGGGTTTCTGACTCTGCATTTTGCCTCTGCCGTCACTGAGCTCAAGGAAGCGCCGAAGGTATCTACACTTGTTGTATGCACCAGCGGAATCGCAACTTCCAGAATGCTGACAAAGAAGCTTTTAAGCAAGTTTCCGCAGCTCACCATCATCGAGCAGGGCTCCATAAGCGATCTCAAGAAGATGGATATGAGCGAGTTTGATCTCGTTATTTCCACAGTGGGGATAAGGGATGCGGACTTCGACTACATTCAGGTCAGTCCCATGCTCTCCGATGAGGATGAACGGAAACTTGAAAGAGTGGTGAACAACAAACTGCTCATTTCTTCAAAGAAACATGCCAGAACAAAGGAGAGCCTGCTTAACGAAAAGGACAGCAATCTACTACATCTTGTGGAAGTCATGAACGGCGGAAACAGACTGGTGAAAGACCTCCTGACATACTTTGTTATGGAAAGCACGAAGGAGAATGATCTCACGGCACTTCTTGGCAGCGCGTTTGCGGCACTTCCTCTTCCTGAAGAGACAA
>DAMDIS010000051.1:3970-12392 GCA_032100885.1 Proteiniclasticum sp. | reverse complement strand
GCTTGAAATGCTCCTTGAAAAATCTGAAACCACAGGGTCTGCCATTCCAGGCACAAACCTTGCACTTGTCCATGGAAGAAGCGACAGACTCTATGAGTCGGTTTTCTGCGTATATCGGAACCATAAACCCATAAAGGTTCTGGGCATGGACTCAAAAATGATGGAAGTGGATACCATATTACTGCTTGCCGCACCGGAGTCACTGGGTGAAATGGAGCTGGAACTTTTATCTGCCATCAGTATCGGTCTTCTGGAAAAAGACAATGTCACCATTTATGAAAAAGGTGACGAGGGTGAGATTCTTGCACTGATACAGCAGCAGCTGAAGCGCACCTATTTAGAAATCACAAATAGAATTTGGAGGTAATAGAATGAGTAACATATTAAGACTTGAAAATATCAGACTGAACGAAAAGATCGACAGCAAGTACGATGCCATAAAGCTTGCAGGTGAACTGCTTCAGCAGGGCGGTTATGTCAACGAGCACTATATCGAAGAAATGATCAAGAGAGAAGATCTTTCCACAACATACATCGGTAACGATATCGCCATTCCCCATGGAACAGAAACCGCAAAAAATGACGTTCTCGAGTCGGGAATCAGCGTCATACAGGTACCGGACGGTGTGGACTTCAATGGTGACAAGGCAAGAGTCGTCTTTGGAATAGCAGGAAAGGACAACACTCATCTGGAGATTCTGTCCAATATTCCGATCTTCTGCTCGGATATGGATAACGTGGAGAAGCTCGTCAGTGCAAAATCCAAGGAAGAAATCATGGACCTTCTGGGAGGAATTTAGATGAAATCACTACATTTTGGTGCTGGTAACATCGGACGCGGTTTCATCGGACTCATTCTCAGCCGTAACGGTTTTGAAGTCACCTTCGCAGATGTGGCAGAGGAACTGATCAGAGAGATTAAAGAAAAGGGTGAATATACAGTCATCATGGCGGATGAAAAGGGAGAAAAGCTCCAGGTGGAGGGTGTCAAGGGCATCAACAGCAAGACTGAACCCGAAAAGCTGAAAGAAGCCATCATGGAATCAGACATCATCACAACTGCTGTAGGACCCAGCATCCTGACCATTATTGCGAAAAATATGGTCTCGGGAATAAAGGCAAGACTTGCAGAGGATGAAATCACTCCTTTTTCGATCATTGCCTGCGAAAATGCAGTTGGTGCGACAGCGATACTGAAAAAAGCCCTTTACGATGAGCTGAGTGAGGTGGAAAAACTAAAAGCAAACCGATACATCGGATTCCCGAATTCTGCTGTGGACCGTATCGTTCCCCTTCAGAGCAACGAAAATATGCTGGATGTTCAGGTTGAACCTTTCTTCGAGTGGGTTGTGGAGAAGGGGGAAATCAAGGGAGATCTTCTTTCCATAGAAGGTGTTCATTATGTTGAGGACCTTGCGCCATACATCGAAAGAAAACTCTTTACCGTGAATACAGGCCACGGGGCAACTGCCTACTTTGGCATGGCGAAAGGGTACAAGACCGTACTTGAAGCCATCAGCGATCCTGAAATTGAGAAGAATGTCAGAGGCGTACTTTCTGAAACCTCATACTACATCACGAAGACCTACGGGTTTGACGAGGATGAACATCAGGCATATGTGGACAAGATCATCAGCCGTTTCAAGAATCCGGATATCTCGGATGAGCTGGTCCGTGTAGGCAGGTCTCCTCTAAGAAAGATGTCCAGAAAGGACCGTTTCGTTTCACCTGCTCTTGGTGTGCTGAAGCTTGGAAAAAGGCCCGTTTATCTGGCCAAAGCTCTGGCTTCCCTTGCAGCTGCGAGTAACCCTGAAGACCCTGAAAGTGTAGTCCTTCAGGAGTACATCGACCAGTTCGGCCTGAAAGAGGCGCTTCTCAAATACTCTGAGCTGCCGCTGGATTCGGAACTCACCGACCTTGTATTAAAAGCGTACAATGAACTTCATTTTCAGTAATTGACATTAACTTTAATCGGGGAACGTGTTAGAATGGGATTGAATACAAATGAAGTGAGGTAATAAGATGAAATTTAAAGTGTTCAATTCTTACGAAGAGCTGAGTGCCTATAGTGCTGAGCTGGTTGCCCGTGTCGTCAGAGAAAAGGAAGACGCTGTACTTGGATTAGCCACAGGTTCCAGTCCAATGGGACTGTACGAGGAACTCATCAAACTCTATGATGATGGAAATCTTGATTTTTCCAAGGTAAAGAGCATCAATCTTGATGAGTATGTAGGTCTTGATGGAACCCATAATCAGAGCTACAGATATTTTATGGACCTCAACCTCTTCAATCACATCAATATCGACAAGAACAATACACATGTACCTGACGGAGTGGCAGAAGACCTTCAAAAAGGTGCTGAAGAATATGATGAACTGATTGATTCCATGGGTGGTATCGATGTACAGATTCTGGGAATCGGACCCAATGGACATATCGGATTCAATGAACCTGCTGAGCAGCTGAATCTGAATACCCATGTGGCTGACCTGACAAAGGAAACCATCAAAGCGAATGCGAGATTTTTCGAATCTGAAAGCGATGTTCCGACTCAGGCTGTGACCATGGGCATGGGACCGATCATGAAGGCGAAGAAAGTCATTCTGATCGCATCAGGAGAAAACAAGGCATGGGCTGTGAAGAATCTTACAGACGATGTCATTACAACACTGATTCCTGCAACGCTTCTCAAACTCCACAGTGACGTCACCGTACTTCTTGACAGAGGTGCCGCAAGTCAGCTGGACGAAAAGTAGAAGTCGATAGGAAGATATTTACTGAAACAAGAGGATCCTGAAAATGCAGAGCTGCATTTTCAGGATCCTTATTTTCAGTCAGTTTTATTTCTTTATCTGAAAACGGTCAAGAAAGGGTTTCAGATCATCAGGATCAAAGTTCATGGAGCCGAGGTATCCGTGCTTTGTATCTCCGGGGATGCCATGATAGTCAGAGCCTGCTGTAATGAGGAGATTTCTCTCTCTGGCTGTTTCAAGGCTTCTTTTTGTCATGCTGTCATCATTAAGATAGTAGTAGCCCTCCACACCTTCGAAGTCATGTTCAAGGAGCTCTTCGAGGGTATTCTTCTTGTAGATGACAGGGTGAGCAAGGACCGGGATCGCACCGAATTTCCTGAGAAGGGAAATGCCTTCGTCCACGGACAGTCTTACGTTGGGGATATAGGCAGGGCTGTCCTTATCGAGATATCTGGTGAACGCCTCATTGTAGGTAAGTTCAGGCACTTTATGGTGTACTGCCTGCGCAAGGTTTGCACGTGTCAGTACGCCCTGGTTGCTCTCTCTCAGCTTTTCATAGTCGATGTCCATATCGAAGTAATGCTCAAGATTCACAATGAATTTCCTGATCCTTTCGTCTCTTGCATTATGCAGTTCATCGAGTTTGTCGAGAAGCTCCTGATTCTTGTAACCGTCGTTATTCCAGAAACCCAGTATATGAATGCTTTCTCCGTTTCTGGATGTTGTCAGCTCAATGCCCGGAATGAATCTGATTTCTGTCTGATACATGAGGGGTGAGATTTCAAAGTGTCCTTTTACGGAATCATGGTCCGTCAGAGCCATATAGGAAAGACCTTCTTTTACAGCTAAATTGAATAGTTCTTCAGGTGTTAGCCGCCCATCAGAGTAAGTTGTATGGCAATGCAGTTCGATTTTCATATGATTTTCACCTCAAATTATCTGAATTTACACTTAGTTCATAATATCTGTTTACATAATATATTCTTTCCCTAGTTCAAAAAGCCTTTAGCTGTTGGTATTTCAAAATCATAAAAAAGTATTATTTATTATGTAAACGGTTTTAAGCTGATATTGTTACTAAAGGATAAAACCTTATATATGAACGCAAAATGGCTTATATTCAGTATTTCTTAAAGTTATAATAACATTAGATGCCAGATTTGGCTAAATTATTTCGGAGGTGTCAAATTGAAGAAAAGAAAGTCATTACAAAGTGAAGATAGTAGACTTCTTACTTCAGCCATTATAAAGTAAGACTATATGAATTTAGAATGAAATATCTTGGTACACAATTAAATACAAACTAGTCTCAACAAGCTTTGAAACAATTTTGGGAAAAATTATATCAAAATCAAAACACACTGCAGAAAGGAGCAAAACATGTATTGCACAGTTCAGATGAAATTGATTCCAGATCATGGACAGGAAGTGCTGATTGAGAATACTTTGAACAGCTATATAGCTACTGTTAATAGTATTGTGGCAGATTTTATATCTAAATATGCTACGGATAACAGAACCAGTGCAGATGTATCTGCTAATATGCCCAGTGCCTTGAAGAACCAAGCAATTCAAGATGCCCGTTCTGTGTTCAAGAAATATGCAAAGGATTTAAACACTGTTTGCAATATTAATAAGAAAAACCCACTGAAGAAACAGAAAATAACCAAGGTTCCTATTCTTAAGAAACCAGTAGCCATTTGGAACAATCAGAACTACTCCTTGGGAGAAAATACTATCTCTTTCCCTGTCTGGAAAGAGAGGAAATCCAAGAAGCTCACATTTAGAGTCGTTGCCACGGAGTATCAAAAATCTCTCCTGCAGAATAAACTGGGTACACTTCGAATCACCAAGAAAAGAGGAAAGTATATGGCTCAGATTTCAGTGGAAATCCATTGCGATGAGAATGAGGGGAATTCCGTTTTGGGTATTGATCTTGGACTGAAAATCCCAGCTGTTGCTATCACGGATTCCAACAAGATAAAATTCTTTGGCAATGGGCGAGAGAACAAATACAAAAAGAGAGTGGCTCGATCCAAAAGAAAAGCTCTAAGCAAGGCTAAGAATATGAAAGCTCTCAGAAATCGATCCAATAAAGAGCAACGATGGATGAAAGATAAGGATCACAAGGTTTCCAGAGAAATCGTCAAATTTGCCAAACAAAACAATGTGAAAGTCATCCATATGGAAGAACTTTCTGGCATTCGCCAGACGGCAAGAACAAGCCGTAAAAACGCAAAAAATCTCCATACCTGGAGTTTTTATCGACTGGCTCGGTTCATCGAATACAAAGCTTCTCTTGCAGGAATTGAAGTTATTTATGTCAATCCTAGATATACCAGCCAGACGTGTCCTGTATGCGGAGCACGCAATCATGCCAGTGACAGAAAATATATGTGCCCATGTGGATTCAAAACTCACAGAGATATTCTCGGTGCAATGAACATCGTCACTGCACCTGTGATAGGTGGTAACAGCCTGTCAGCCTAAGCTGCTATATGCACTGGTTTAGGACGGGCTGATGGCACAGCCCTTAGCTTGGAGTCATACTCCTCTACTGGAAACAGATTGAGGTTTAATCATCCAAGAATCCCCTTGCTTTTTCAATGAGGGAATGTCAAGGTTCATGTCGATTATGTGTCTATTAATAATTCTAGGTCAGAAACAGAGAATCTTAAGCATAAAGCAGAAAACAGCACCAAGTGATCCTGGTACTACTGGCCCTGCAGTAGCTGTAACATCAGTGGGTGATGGCCTATACTACGGAATGGGTATGATATCTCTTGTAGCCGCCGGATTCCTTACAGGAAAAGGCAAAAAGAAGACAGCATAAGGTTAGGGTGATCAGACGCATAGTTTTGTTTTAATCATTGCGATGATTCACTCGGCCGAAATTATACATAAATAAGAGACCTGAAGCCACATAAACGTGGTTTCAGGTCTCTTGTCTTTAGGTAAACGGACAAAATATAAGGGCTGTTATGCTCGTATTGGAGCAGGAAGAAGGCGTAGATGTCATTTTTCACAATTTCATGATATCATTTTGCACTTAAGTCAGGTGTTTCTCTGCCGATATAGAGGATATCACCTTATCATCACAGTTAAATCTTAGTGAGTGAAATCGGATTTTGGAGGGAAGAAGAATAAGCGATAACAGAATATAGTCAGGTAATTGGAATCTGTATGGATTCCTGATGACCAAAGTCAAACAACGCCATCACAATATTTTGAACAAAGGAGAAATGCTGAATATGAAGCTAAAAGGAAAAATTGTTTTGATCACCAGTTTCATTATTGTTCTGGCTTTAAGCGCGCAGGCCTTTATCAGTACAATATCGACCGACCGGTCCCTTGAGAAAGTCATCACCATGCAGCTTAAGGATCAGATGAAGAATCTGGAAAATGAACATGAATCTGCTGATGAGGTGGTGGGCATCACAAAGAATGCGCTGAATGAGAAGAATATCGCGCTCACAAAGACCGTTGCGGAAATGATCGCAGCGGATCCGGAGTATCTGGAAACGGAAAAGCTGATCACTTTGGCGAAGGTCATCGGTGTAGATGAAATCCACATTACCGATGAAAACGGAATCCTTCAGTGGGGAAATATACCCGACTTTTACGGATTCGATTTTGCAGAGTCTGATCAGACTCAGCCGTTTCTGAGCCTGATCGACCAGACCGGAGGAAGCCTTGCACAGGAACCCACAGAAAGAGGAACAGACGGTACGCTTTTCCAGTATATCGGAGTGTCAAGAACCGATTCCCCCGGCGTTGTCCAGATCGGACTTGAGCCTAAGGCTGTGCAGGAACTGCTGAAAAGTCTCGACATTCAGAGCTCCATCGCCTCCCTTGATATCGGCAACGGAGGTTTTGGTGTCATTCTTGATGAAAACGGAGTCATCCTGCATGACAGAAATGTTGAAAATATCGGTAAAAATGCCTCGGAAATCTCCTGGGTCGACGAAGTCCTAAAGGATAAGAATGTGCTCCACACTGTAAATGTCGGTGATGCACCATTTTATGCCATGGCAGAGACGATACTGGAGAGAACTTACCTTGTCACCTATCCAAGAGCGGAAATACTTGCAATCACACGGAACCTGCTCATCAACAATATTGTAACCGTCATGATCTCCATCCTCGTCCTCATGGCTGTCATATCGTTTGTGATCGGCCGATGGGTGACAAAACCCCTGGGGCATATGGAGAAAGCCATGGAGAAAGTGGGACAGGGAGACTTCACTGCTGAAATCTCTTATCAGTCCAAGGACGAGATCGGCATGGCCAGCACACAGTTCATGAGGATGGCTGAGAACATCAGAAGACTCATTAGGGGAACAGTCATGAGCTTTGATTCAGTAACCAGAGCATCAGACAAAGTCATGAACAACGTGGACGGCCTGCTGTCTTCCAGCATGGAAGTGACCAAGGCGGTGGAGGAGATTGCCCAGGGAGCAACTGAAACTGCTACAGGAGTCAACGAACGCCTGAGTGCGGGACAGGACCTGGGAAGGAGCATTCAGAAGATCTCCGGAAGACTTTCAGAGGCTAAGGGAATATCGGAAGATATGGTTTCCTCAAACAGAAAGGGAAGAGAAAAGATTGAAGTTCTTCAGGACGTATTCAGGAAAACGGTGGAGAACACCGTTGACGTCGCCGAGAATGTCAGAGCGCTGAGCAAGAGCTCAAAGTCCATTGAGAATATTCTGGGTACCATAAAAGGGATTGCCGACCAGACAAATCTACTTGCCCTTAATGCTTCCATCGAGGCAGCAAGAGCTGGAGAGGCCGGGCGCGGATTTGCGGTGGTGGCTGATGAAATCAGAAAACTTGCAGAGCAGTCTGCATTGTCCGCGGAAGAAATCAATGCCATCATCCAGAACATCGTCTCCGTGGTTTCAGTGACGACAAAAACTGTAGCGGAAACAAAGAACTCAGTGGATTCCGCCGATGGCAGCCTTCAGGAGACCGTGAAGGTCTTTGACGAGGTTGACCAGAACGTTCATGCCCTGGAATCGATACTGACAACCTTCATCGATGAGACGAGAACCATTGATACCCTGAAAAATGAGCTCATCGTATCTCTTGAATCCATGGCGGCAGTCAGCGAAGAAGCGGCAGCCTCCACAGAAGAGATCAGCGCGTCATCCCAGGAGCAGTATGCGAGCATCAATGAAATCGGACAGGAAATGGATGAGCTCAACCGGGAAATCGCGAAGATTCAGGAAGAACTCGGTAAACTGAAAGCATAACAGACCTTTTTATCTGAAATGGGAAATCTCAGTATTTCCCATTCTCAGGGAAGTCTCGGGACGCTCCGGTATCCTAATATCTCTATGATTTAGCTGATTCCGGCGTATCTCGGGGATTTCCGGACAGATCCTTCGCACCGGAAATGAACCGGTACAACTAAAGAATGAATGACAATGTCAGTTTGATCAGACGCATAGTTTAAGCTGTAACTTTTCGATGATTCACACGGCCTTCTATCAGTTCTTAATTAAAGAGACCTGAAACCACTTCATTTTCAGTGGATTCAGGTCTCTTGTCTTTTTTAAACTCCGCTGCTATTTCTCTCTTCCTTCATAGAGTCCCATTAAGAGGTCCTCCGTGTCCGTAAGAAGAGGCTTAAGCTCTGGAAGGTCTACTTTTGCAGGCAGAGTGA
>DAMDIS010000051.1:3138-3960 GCA_032100885.1 Proteiniclasticum sp. | reverse complement strand
TAAGCGTGTTTCTCGCGCCCATGAAGACCCTGCCGTTATAGAAAGTGCTCAGATGCTCTTCTTCATTCAGGGCTTTCAGAATGGATATGGAGCCTGAGGAGAGTGCCGGTGCGATGTAGGGCTTAAATCCCGTTTCTCTCACCCTGAAGTTTTCCCGCTCCGTAAGAGATGTCAGTTCTTCTGAAAGTTTCTCCTCGTAGCTTTTCAGGGAATTGATGACAATAAGGCCTTTTCCGTGGGGACCGAAGGTCCTCAGATCATCACTGAAGACGCCTTTTTCTCTGGCAATGAATCTAGCTCTGGCTTCCATGACGCCCAGTCCGAATCCCCGGATTCTGTGGCTGTCGATTCCGCCTTCATCCATGAGATTCATGCATAGAAGATCCACGGGATCGGAAACGATGAAATAGTAGCCTTTAAATCCCCTCTCTTCGGCCTTCTTTGAATAATCCAGAAGCACTTTTCTGTTTTTCTCGAACTGCACAAGTCTTACGTCCGTAAGGGAGGTGCCCACAGGCGGGATGAAGATGGATACAGTAAAGACCAGCACATCGGTGCTGAAAATCTCATCCATCCCCGCTTCCACAACCGGCGGAAGATCCGTTCCGTCACTGATTTCGTTGATTTCCAGGTAGTAGCGTCTTCTCTTTTTCTCATCAAGATCAAAGATTCTGATTTCCTTAAGAATGTCCCGTCCAAGAAGTCTCAGTCCCATGAGAAGGGTTCCGCCCACATCCCCGAGACCGAGGATGGAAAGGGTATAGGGTTTCTTCTTCTTCATGAGCTCGTTCATCCAAAGGGTATCTTTTTCTCTGATCAGGT
>DAMDIS010000051.1:1888-3047 GCA_032100885.1 Proteiniclasticum sp. | reverse complement strand
AGACGTCGAAACCCAGAAGGTTTTCGCTCTCAAGAAGCAGATCTGCTCCGCCTGTTTCAAGAATCTCCTCCAGTGTCCTTGCGATGTATCTTGACGGGAAGGTCTCGTCTTCAAGGACCATGAATACAGGATCCTTTGCAAGAAGTACGCTCTCCATCTGCTGCGTGAGGTCTTCAAGGTCATCCTCTGTATGAAGAAGCGCGGTCATTCTCTTTTGTAGTTCCTCGGGAAGCTCTTCCATAAAGTCTCTCACTTTTAGAGACCCGTCTTTTCTTTTCAGTTCGATATAGCTCAGCAGCTCGTGCTTTCTCAGTATAGTTGTCATATGGTGTCTCCTTAAAGTATCAGTTTTTCCAGTCTTTTGAGCTCTTCAAGATCCGAGCTCAGATAGTAGGTCGGTGCCTTGTACAGATCGTATTTCAGATCTCTTCCCTTGTCCGGTACCCTTGGCATGGTGAATACCTGGCCGAGGGAGGACAAAGTGAGCTTTCTTTCATACACTCTGTGGAACTCCTCTTCAATCACCGTCAGAATCATCATGGCGTTTTCAATGGAGATTCTTGAGAGGTCATAGACCTTTCTGGAGCCCGCATCCATGATGAAGGTCGGTGTTGTGTAAGGGAGAATGAGGTTGATGGATTCAATGAGGTTACGCTTGGGGAATTCTCCTCGCCACAGCGCATCTCCGCCCATGAAGGGATAGAGATCCTTTTCGTTGAACCAGGCTTTCAGCCTTGGAATGTAGTAAACACCATCCACCTGATATTCCTTTCCGGACATCATATCCATTCCTTTTGCGGAGAGAATTCCGGTGATGATCTTTCTGACTTCGATGTTCTGGTTTTTGAAAAGCGGGCTCAGCGCATTCATGCGGTAGCCCTTATGAAGTATGGTATCCACAAGGATAACGGGTCTCCTGAAGGAGGAAAGGGTCTTCACCTGATTTTCAAGGCTCAGATAGAAAGGCACTTCCTTGATGGAGAAGCCCTTCATGTCGGAGCTGAAATATTTCTCCGTGTGGAGAGATTTCGTTACCGTATTCGGGACCACCGAGCGGTCAAGAACATCCCCGTATGGGACGCACATGTATTTTCCGAGAACCCTTGGCCTCTGCTCTTCCATGGATACTTCATTCTCCTGACAGACAAGGCTTATGATG
>DAMDIS010000051.1:1436-1878 GCA_032100885.1 Proteiniclasticum sp. | reverse complement strand
CCGGGGTAAAGATCTCCGATTGCCTTCATGAGATTTTCTCGTGTGCTCTGTATGACGCTTCTCACCCTCTGATGGTTTCTGAACGGATCCTTGAGAATGTTCTCCATATCGAGGTTCAGAGCAATAGGCGTGCTCATGTCGGTATAGTAAATGGACTCATGATAATCCAGCGTCTTGAAGTTGTAAAGACCAAGGAGCGAGATGAACTTGTCATCCTTCAGGGTCTTGTTCCTTGGAATGAAGAGGGCACACTCGTAGTCTCTGGATACACCGAAGGACAGCGTTTCAGTGAGGAGTATCTGATGATAGTTTCTCAGACGGTCAGGTGCCGAAACATACAGTCCGTCAAGGACCATGATTCTGCCAAGGTTAAGGGCACGGACCTTATCGGCGAAGAGTGAGGATTTCACCTCGTGCATCAGGTTTTCACTTCTTGCCCAGT
>DAMDIS010000051.1:0-1261 GCA_032100885.1 Proteiniclasticum sp. | reverse complement strand
GTTTAAAGGAAACAGGCTGTCGATGACATGGAGGAGCATCGGGTCCATCTCTCTGAAGATTTTCTTCTCAAGGAAAGTGAGGCTGACCTGGGATTTGTCCACAGGAACCTTCTGATAGAATCCGTTGAGATAGATGTAGTTCTGGGCCATGGGATCGATGAGGGTCGAGATGTCTCTGTTCTCGTCTATGTTTGTTCTGATCTTGGTGGAGCTCACTTCCTTTAAGTCTTTGGGCAGGTCCATGAAGACCACATGGTTTAGGGTGTTTTCAATGGTCTTTCTTGCACTCTTGACTCTGGTGCGGTCAAAGACCAGATGATTGATCTGATGGATGGAGTTCTCCGTCGGGCTCTTTTTGTAGCTTGAGGCATTCATGACCACATCGCTTCCGCAGACCATGAAGACATGTTCATTGAAGATGTTTTTCAGTTTCGTCAGATCATCCTCGTTTGAAATGTTCACCGGAATGTCTTCGGGGAAGAGGTAAAGACCAAGCTCTCCTGCGGTGCTCATCTCAAGGATCCTTCTTCTGACGTTGTTCGGCAGCGTTTTCTTGGACCAGGAGAATTCATCGATGGAGAGGTAGACTTCGTAGCCCTTGTCCCTGATGAGCTTTGCTACGGCGAGATGAGACAGGGTGAAGGGGTCAAAGGTGCCCGGGAAGAATGCATACTTCCTTGCACTTCTATGGACAAACACCTCATTTTCATGGAGGTAGTCATTCATGAAACGGTAAATGTTGTTCAGCCCCACACTCTGGCAGAGAAAAAGCAGATTGCGCGACTCATTGGTCAGGAGCGTGATGAGCTTTTTGTTGATGTAGAGGAAAATATCATTCTTGCTCTCAAGGGTCAGGATATCCGAGGCAAAGATCACTTTTCCGATGGTCGTGAAGGCTGCTCTTACGGTGAGATTCTCATAGTCGGCAAGGCCGAATAGAAGGACGCTGAGCATGCTTTTGATCCTTTCTGTCTTTTCCTCCTCGCTAAGCTCCGTACTTCTCATGCCGAACTGAATAAAGGACTCAAGGGTTGTTCCGAGAGTCTTGATCACAAGGGTCTTCACAGAAGGATTGGCCGTTTTCACCTTGATGAGCAGATCGTCTATGATCTCATCGAATTCTTTCAGCTCCAGATGAAGGAGAACCTTTCCCAGCGGTTTGGGAATGTATTCTGTAAACCGGTGACCTTCGATTTCCAGCGCACGAAGGAGCTCGACGGCAACTTCGTTCTTTTCGTAGGAGGAAAGCATCCTCATGAGC
>DAMDIS010000050.1:11088-17041 GCA_032100885.1 Proteiniclasticum sp. | reverse complement strand
ATTTGAACCCTCGCGCCGGTTACCCGACCTACGCCCTTAGCAGGGGCGCCTCTTCGGCCACTTGAGTAGTTCTCCATACCGAAGCTGGTTATTATTAAATTACCACAAAACACATTATATCAAGGGGAGAGTGCACTGTCAATACAATTCAAGGAGTGAAAATACGGACAAGGCGTTAAAGTGGCTCCCATGAAATGAGAAATGTACTCATATTGGGATAGTCGATATAGTATAATGGAGAAGTATAATTGGAACAGATAAGGATGTGAAACGATGAGTCTTAAGATGATTTATGGTCGAGGCGGAAGCGGAAAGACCAAGAGGGTCTATGAAGAAATAAAGAAACAGATGGAAACCCATCCAGACCGGAATATCATACTTCTGGTACCCGACCAGTATACCTTCAGATCGGAGCAGAAAGTGCTGAAGCATCTGGGGCAGACCAGTGTATTTAGAGTGTCTGTCATGAGTTTCGGTACCATGGTGAGAAGAATTCTTTCAACAGTGGGCGGTGCAACGCACAGCCTTATTTCCGATACAGGAAAAAGCATGCTTATGACAAAAGCCATGGGTGATGTTAAAGATGAGCTCAATCTCTTCAAATCAGTAGCAGGCAAACCCGGCTTTATCGATATGGCGAAGAATCTTGCGGATGAAATGAAACGATACAATATGGATATGGACGAACTTCGAAAAACAATCGGAGAATCAGGAGATAAGGAGCTTACTCAGAAATTCAGTGATATCCTACTTTTTTATGATGCCTACGATCAGGAGGTTCATAAAGGTTATGTGGATGCCATGGATGAGATGAATTATGCTCTGGAGAGAATCCACCGAGCCGACTTTCTGAAAAACACTGAAGTCTACATCGACGAGTTCAATGATTTTTCTGTTCTTCAGCTTTCATTCATACAGGGTCTGATGGAAAACACTAAAAGAGTGGTTATGACCCTTACTATAGACAAGATCAACCAGAAAGGGGAAGTGTTTCAGATCACGAGGGACACTGAAGACAAGATATTCAAGCTTGCCGAAATCACCGGAACCTCCATAGAGAAGCCGCTGATTCTGCCGGACGAAACTCCTCTGAGATTCAGAGAAAATCCTGAGCTTGCCCATCTTGAGTCTGAGTACTTCACCTATCCCAATGGTGTGTACAAGAACAGCTGCAAAGCGGTGAGTATCTATAAGGCTCAGAACAGTTTCGATGAGGTGGAAAAAATCGCGCTGGACATCAAGCGGAGAATACGCGAAGACGATACCCTGAGGTATCGTGAGCTGGCCATCCTATGTAGAAATATCGACGTCTATGAGAATATCATTCTGTCGGTATTCAGAGAACACGAAATTCCGGTATTCCTGGACAAGAGAAGAGATATCGATGGAAGTCCGCTGTCTCAGTATATTCTTGCCCTTCTTGATATCATCGATCAGGGTTTCACTTATGATGCTCTCTTCAAGCTTCTTAAAACCGGGTTGTCCCATATCGAAGCACCTGAAGTGGATCTTCTGGAGAACTATATTCTTGCAAATGGAATCAAGGGAGGCAGTTTCGAAAAAGATTGGGTATATCCCTATCCGAACATCCATGATGAAAAGCTTGGAGAAGAATATCTCGCCCGTACAAATGAGATCCGTGAAAGAATCAGCAGGGTCTATGGATCGCTAAGAGCATCTGTTTCCGATGCCGAAAATGTCCAGGAAGTCACAAGGCTGATCTACGAGCATCTGGAAGATCATGAAGTGATCAGAAGATCTGCTCAGCAGGTCAACGAAATCGGAGATATGGAGATTGCCAAGGAGTATCAGGAAGTATTGAAGGGCATCATATCCATCTTTGATGATCTGGTCAGTGTTCTGGGCAGCGAGAAAATCTCACTGGAAGTGTATGGCGATATGCTTAAGCAGGCCATGATCAGCTACAAAATTGCACTCATTCCCCTTACTCTTGATCAGGTCATACTGGGGGATGTTGCAAGAGTCAAGAGCGACAATATCCGCGGGCTGTATATTCTTGGCGTAAATGACGGCGTATTCCCGAAGACGGTATCGGATGAAGGCATCATAACCGACAAGGATATTTCGAAGCTTAAAGAAAGAGGATTTGAGCTGTTCATCGATTCAAAGACAAGATCCATCTACGAGCAGTTCCTTGTCTATACTGCGTTTACCATTCCAAACGAGTTCCTGTCCGTTTCCTATGTCGGGGCAGATATGGACGGAAAGTCACAGAGACCTTCTCTTGTGATCGGAAGACTGAAGAAACTGTATCCGCTTCTAAGAGAAACCGCCTATGAAAACCCCATGGACAAAAAGAGCGGCGGAATGAATGAGGTGGAGGGTAAGATTGCCACATTCAACGAACTCATCAAGGAGATGAGGAGAAATTACCAGGGTGATCCTGTGAATCCTCTTTGGGGAGAGGTCTATTCCTGGTTCAGTCAGGATGAAGAGTTCAGAAACCGGCTGAAGATATCAAGAGAAGGATTAAACTACACCAATACCTCCATGAACCTCACAAGAGAATCGGTCAAAGCCCTGTATGGCAATCAGCTATATCTCAGCGTTTCAAGACTCGAGCGTTTCACAGCATGTCCGTTTGCCTACTATGTGCAGTACGGCTTAAAAGCCAAGGACAGAGTGATGCACGAAGTCACCGCACCGGATGTGGGTACACTGATGCATGAGGTCATCGATCAGTTCACAGAGGACATCAGAGGTATGCAGCTTGGCATGTCTGAGGTGGACAAGACCTTCATCAGAGAAGCGGTGGATAAACTGGTGGATGATGCCATCGACAGAACAAACATGATCTACAAGAGTTCTCCAAGATACAGGCATATGGGCGAAAAGGTGAAGAAAATCATCAACAGGTCCCTTGAAACCATCACTGCTCAGATTTCAAAAGGAAGCTTCGTGCCTATGTTCAATGAACTGGGCTTCGGTAAGGACGGAGAAAAACTTCCTCCTTTATCCATAGAGATTCCTGAAACCGGTGAGGATGCGCTGCTTAGAGGAAGAATCGACCGTATCGATGTCATGGAGATGGATGGAAAATCCTACATCAGAATCATCGACTACAAATCGTCTGCAAAAGATGTATCCCTTAAGGATGTCTTCTATGGACTTCAGCTTCAGCTTCTGGTCTACCTGGATGTCATTCTGAAGAACTGGAACAGCATTCTCAGTTCCCAGGCGGCACCAGGTGCTGTGCTCTATTTCAGGCTGGATAATCCCATGGTGAAGGGGAGCGTAAATCTCACCGATGAAGAAATCGAGCGTAAGGTCATGGAAAGCCTGAAACTTAAAGGTCTCCTGCTTAAGGATGCAAGAGTCATCCGATCAATGGACAAGGACATCGATGAGTTTTCCCTGGTCATCCCTGCTAAGTTCAACAAGCAGGGTGATGTGGTGTCGTCCGCAAACCGCTCGGACAAGAACAAGGAAATCATCCTTACAGAAGAAGAGTTTGATACCTTGAGAGACTATGTAAGAGAGAGTATCGGAAGGATTCTGAAAGAACTGTTCGACGGCAACATATCCATCATGCCCTATAAGGATAAGGAAAAGATTCCCTGCACCTACTGCACCTACAAGAGTATCTGCCAGTTTGACGGGAAAATAGAAGAGAATCATTACAGAAATCTGAAAGCGATGCCTATAGAAGATTTATGGGCAAAAATGAAGGAAAGGGGTGGCAGCAATGGCCAATAACTGGACAGAAGAACAGCTGGCGGCAATCACATCAAGAGGAAGCAATCTTCTTGTTTCGGCTGCTGCCGGGTCAGGAAAGACAGCGGTACTCGTAGAAAGAATCATTCAGATGATCACAAGGGATAAAGTGGATATCGATACGCTTCTCGTTGTGACCTTCACCAACGCCGCTGCAGCGGAGATGAGAGAGAGGATCGGTGAGGCGATCATCAGAGCGCTTGACGAGAATCCTTCAGACAGAAACCTCGAAAGGCAGCTGCTTCTTCTCAACAGAAGCAGTATCACAACCATCCACTCGTTCTGTCTGGAAATCATCAGAAGCAATTTTCATCATATCGGACTTGATCCGGGATTCAGAATTTCTGATGAGACTGAAGGGGCGATATTAAGAGAAGAAGCACTGGAAGAGGCACTGGAAGAGTCCTATATGTCTGGAGACAATGACTTTATTTCCCTCGTGGATGCCTATGGCGGAAAGAAGGATGACAAGGATCTTGGAGCCATTGTGCTGAATCTGTACAGCTTCATCATGAGCAGCCCCTGGCCGCTTAAATGGCTGGAGGAAAAAGTGGGGCTCTTTGACCTTTCAGGCAGATCACTCATGGATCTTCCGGTACTCAAAAACCTGAGAGAAGATATCATCGCCTCCCTTCGTGCATTTGAGAACCCGCTTGAAGAAGCCCTTGAAACGGCAAGATCGCACGAGCCCATCAAAGGGTACGAAGAAGCGCTCATGGACGATATCGGTATCTACATGAGATTCATGGATCTCCTTAAGGCTGGACCAGCGTTCGACGAAATCAGAGGCTTTTTGGATACGGTTCAATGGACGAAGCTGAAAAATGCCAAAAAGGGACATGATCCTTCATTGGCTGATGAGGTCAAAAATGTCCGGAAAGATTTCAAAGCCTTCTTCAAAGATCTTATGGAAAGTTATTTTCAGGAATCTGAAGAAGACAATGTGAGCATCATCGAAAAGACCTGGCCAAAGCTTAAAGCACTGGAGAAGCTGACAAGGCTTTTCATGGAGAAATACGATGCCCGAAAGAGAGAAAGAAGCCTGCTGGATTTCTCCGATCTTGAACATATGGCACTGAAAATCCTGACCACTGAAACAGACGGAGCAGTGCGCCCATCGGAAATCGCGAAAGAATACAAAATGAAATATGCTGAAGTTCTGGTGGATGAATATCAGGATTCCAATGATGTACAGGAAGTCATCATCTCCATGGTATCCAGAAAGGAAGATGAAAATCCGAATGTCTTCATGGTTGGGGATGTCAAGCAGAGCATCTACAGATTCAGGCAGGCAAAACCGGAGCTTTTCATGGAGAAGTACAGGAACTACGATCTCATGGGGAATAGTCACGGAAGAAAGATTCTCCTCTATAAGAACTTCAGAAGCAGAAAGAACATTCTCTCCAGCGTCAATTTTCTCTTCAAGGGCATAATGAGCCTTAGAGTCGGTGAACTGGACTACAGCGATGAGGAATCCCTTATCTATGGTGCCACCTACTATGAAATGGAGAAGCTTGAAGAAGAGGTGGAAGAAGCTGCAGAAAATCTGCAGGAAAACGACCAGATCGAAGTGATGCTTGTGGAAGAGAACGCGGAGGATGAGACATCCGAAGAAAACGAGGAAGATGTCTCTGATACGGCTGAAGAAGATGCCTTGGACCCATCTGAGTATAAAGCCATTGAAGTGGAAGCGAAGATGGTAGCGGAGAAAATCAATGATCTCATCAGATCTCAGTTCCAGGTTTATGATAAGTTTACAAAAGGACTAAGACCTGTAACCTACAGGGATATCGTGATTCTCATGCGTGCCACATCAAGAACGGCAGCGATTTTTCTTGAGGAGCTTCATGAAGCGAATATTCCCTCCTACAGTGACAGTTCCACGGGCTACTTTGATACCATAGAAATCAGGACGATGATGTCGCTTCTGAAGATCATTGATAATCCGCTTCAGGACGTACCGCTTCTTGCAAGTCTTCGAAGTCCGATCTTCTCCTTCAGTGAAGAGGATCTGGTCGTAATCAGAAAGGTTCATGACAAGGAGTTCCTCTACAACAATATGCAAAATGGTGAGGATTTCGGTGAAGAACTGAATGAGAAGGTGAAGTCTTTCCTGGAAAAAATATCGAGATATCGCCAGATGTCGAAATACATGAACCTTGATGAGTTCATCTGGTACCTGTATACCGATACGTCCTATCTAGACTATGTCGGTGCG
>DAMDIS010000050.1:1403-11078 GCA_032100885.1 Proteiniclasticum sp. | reverse complement strand
CCGGACGGAATCGAAAGACAGGCAAACCTGAAGATTCTCTTTCAGCGGGCGAAGCAGTTTGAGGAAACGACGCTGAAAGGACTGTTCAACTTCATCCGGTTCATAGATCGGCTGAAACGAACTACCGGTGATATTGGTGCGGCAAAAATACTGGGTGAGAATGAAAATCTGGTCCGAATCATGAGTATCCATAAATCCAAAGGACTGGAATTCCCGGTGGTCTTTCTTGTAAACACTTCAAAGCGGTTCAATAAGATGGATCTCAACAGGCCCATCATCCTGCACGAAACCTTGGGATTCGGTCCCAATTTCGTGGATCTTGATCGGGGTCTGACCAATACAACCCTGGTCAAGGAGGTAATCAGGAAAAAAATCAATCTGGAGAATATCTCCGAAGAGATGAGGGTCCTGTATGTTGCTCTGACAAGAGCCAAGGAAAAACTCATCATCACCGGACAGGTCAAGGATATGGAGAAGAGCTTGAAAAAATGGACCGAACTCTCTGCAGGTGAGCATGTGAAAATACTCGAGGGGAAAGTGGAAAAAGCAGGAGGATACCTTGACTGGATCATGTCGGTGCTCCTGAAGCACAAAAATTTCTGCGCTCAGCGAACCGACGGAAAAATCTACTCCTTAGGTGATGATGTGTGTGTAAAGCTGGAGATCCGATCAAAAAAAGGTATTCTGAAGGACCTCAGCCTAAACGATGCTAAGCCCGGCGGTCTGTTTACACTTGATACGATAAAGGATGAGACCTCCGCATTCGAGATCAGTCAGAGACTGTCACATGAGTATGCATTTTTGGATGATACAAGAAAAGGTTCAAAGATTTCAGTCACCGAACTCAAAAGACTTGCTCAGCACATGGAGACTGAAGATATCGGGGATACGCTGATAAAAGAGGAGACTATGGAACGGCCGGCATTTCTGATGAAACGGACAGGTCTGTCAGCGGCTGAAAAAGGTACTGCGTTCCATAAAGTCATGCAGTATATCGATTTCGGCAGAGCAGGACTTGACGAGATCATCATGCAGCTTGATGGTCTGGTGAGGGATGAGCTGATCAGAAAAGAAGAGGCGGATGCTGTTGATCCAATGAAAGTGAAAAAGCTTCTAGAGAGTGATCTCGGTCAGAGGATGGCGAAAGCGGATCTTGAGAACAGACTCAAACGTGAAGTCAAATTCCTCATGAATATGGAGGAAAGCGAAGTGATGGTCATCGGAGTCATCGACTGCTACTTTGAAGAAGACGGCAAGCTGATTCTGATCGACTACAAAACGGATTATGTCATGTCTGATGACTACACAGATGTCCTCGTGACGAGATATAGGGAGCAGCTGAACTACTATAAGGGTGCTCTGGAATCCATCACCGGACTGGTTACTGGTGAAATATATATCTATTCTGTACCAAATACAAGAGAAATTCAGATATTCTGACAAGATTCGCTTTTCTATTTTTTTAATTTGAAGTATAATATAATTATAATTTATCACGCAATAAAGATAGGGGTGTTTTTATATGGCTGTTGGTAAAGACAAAACTCGGATTTTGTTGACACTACCTCAGGACCTGAAAGAAGAGCTCACTGATGAAGCGAAGGACGATAATCGTTCTTTGAACAACTACATTTTGAATCTTCTTTTAAGTTCAGAGAAAAGATCCGAAAACGACAGAGACTAAAGGTGAATCCAGAGCTGGAATTGATTCCAGACTCTGGATTTTGTCTTTTTTCGGGTAAATTATAGTGAAATCATGAAATATCACAATATTCCACCTCATTTACTTAAACGATTAAGGAAAATAATTATGGTGATTCAACGATTTTATTCAGTAACATTCGAACGATTTGTTTCACTGTACGTACACATCATAATCACTTCATCGAAATTTGTTTATTTTTTCGATATTTATCGCAAAAGTTTAATATAATAATGTTTTACGCATAAAATGCTCAAATTAGAACAGAAATAATTATGGTAAACAGTTTAGTGGGTTTCAGGGATACTGTGATTTTTTAAACTATCCGTTTCAGGGAGATTCTTCCAGTATCTTCCTGGCATCGACCTTTTCTGCCCTTTTGGATTGACTCTGGATTCTATGGAAATATGCTTAAAATACTGCTGCCACTTTTCAATACTTGAATCGGACTTCAGGAGAGATTCATCCAGATGAATCTCTTTTTTCAGTGACCAGTTTCCATTCTGGGACAATATGGCCTCATTACGTGATTCGTCATAGATGATGAAGTTCATTTCATGAAAGCGCTCTGCAAAGTGTGGTGCAATAAAGGCAAGAATATCATGGTCAGGATCGATTTTTGCTACATAGATCGATCCTACCTGAGAGAACCGTACAAAACCCGTAAATCTATGACTCTCCAGAGAGACCTGTCTGGAGAGTTTTGTCACTTTCATCACCAGTTCATCCTGATAGTCGTGAGCCTTTCTGGGGTATTTGAAACAGGCCATGATGTATCTGAGTACAAGCCCTGGAGAATGCATGTCCCTGTGATTCAGTGCATAGGAAATCAGGGTAAGTGTTTCTTCGGAGAATTTTTTTCTCATGGAAGTTCTTACCCTCAGGAATGCCTCTTCATTATAGATAACCGTTTTTGGTTCATCGATCAGATTTCTTTCGTATTGAGCCGCTCGATATAGGATGGGCTCGGTCTTGTCCACATAGACGTGATACACAGCTGTAAGAAGCTCTTCCATGGAACCGTCAAACAACATGACTTCCATTTAGAATTCACCTCCCAGGGATCTTGAAATGATTGCTTTTTCCGTGACCAGCTGAGATATGCTGGCCTTTTTCAGAATCAGATCTTCTTTGGGATCACAAAGAGATAGATTTCTGTCGATCTCTCCGAAAAGACTGAGCTGAATCTGATCTTTTTTTTCACTGATGGCTTCGTAGATGAACTCCGGTTTCATGGCAAAGTTTCCATGGTATTTTCCGCCAACAAGTATGAAGTGCTTGGCACGGGTAAGGACGATGCCCATTTTCTTCAGACCTTCATAGGTCAGAGCTGAAAGCTTTCTGGCTCTTACAATCCTTCTTGCCGATGTCAGTCCTATGCCTGGAATTCTAAGAAGCATCTCATAGCTGGCTTTATTCACTTCCACGGGAAAAAGCTCCATATGAGACAGAGCCCATTGGGTTTTAGGGTCGACATTCACATCGAAATTTTCATTTTCCTTGAGAATCTCATCTGCAGTGAATTTATAGAAACGCAGAAGCCAGTCCGCCTGGTAGATTCTGTGTTCACGAAGAAGAGGGGGTGCAGTGAGCTGTGGAAGAAGCTTGTTCCTGCTGATGGGAATATAGGCGGAGTAGTAAACCCGTTTGAGGTTATAGTCATTATAGAGTCCCTGGCTGAGACTGAGGATTTTCCCGTCGGTCGTAGGCGTTGCACCTACGATGAGCTGAGTACTCTGACCTGCCGGTACAAAATTCTCGATATATTTTGACAGTCTTTTTTCTTCCTTGTTTTCTGTAATGTTCTCTGCAATCTGCTTCATGGGTTTAAGAATGACCGCTCTGTTTTTTTCCGGAGTCAGAGCCTTATAGTTGGCCTCTTCAGGAAGCTCGATATTGACGCTCACTCTGTCCGCATAAAGTCCTGCCTCATGTACGAGATGACTGCTGGCTCCAGGTATGATCTTGATATGGATGTATCCGTTGAATCTTTCTCTTTGCCTTAGAGTCTTTATGATTCTCACCATAAGCTCCATGGTGTGGTCAGGGCTGATGATCACACCGGAGCTTAAAAACAGCCCTTCAATGTAGTTTCTTCTATAGAAACTCATGGTCAGGGCGATGAGCTCCTCGGGAGCAAATGCCGCTCTCTCCACATCACTGCTGATCCGGTTCTGACAGTATGCGCAGTCATATATGCAGAAATTGGTCATGAGTATTTTCAGAAGAGAAATACATCTGCCGTCTGAAGTAAAGCTGTGACAGATACCGGACGGGGATGTGCTGCCAAGAGCACCGCTTTTACTGCCTCTTGAACTGCCGCTGGAAGAACAGGAAACATCGTATTTTGCAGAATCAGCAAGGATCCTGATTTTATCTAGAATATCCACAAAAACACCTCCTGTTTTTCTTTAATTATAGCACGTGTGTTCTTATTCAACAATATACTTTTAAACATATGTTCTTTTTGAGGCAAAAAAAGGATGACCTCAGTCATCCCATAATGAACTTAAATGAATTCAAATAGCCTGATATAGAAGGGAACAACGAAGATGAATACAATGGAGGACAGGGCGGTCATGAATGAGGAGTAGGAAGGGTGGCCGCCGTATTTGCCTACTGCAATGGAGATGTTCGTCATAACGGGAAGTCCTGCGCAGACGATGAACACCTTGACGAGGTCCTCAGGCATACCGACTACCTTCAATATCAGAAGACATACTATGGGTGAAAGCACAAAGCGCATGAGGAGAATGATGACCGTTGTGACAGGACTGCCTACTGAGCTCATTTTCAGATCGCCTATGGTACTGCCCATAAAGATCAGCGAGAGAGGAGTCAGGAGCAGTCTTAAGTAATTGATGCTGTCCATGGCATAGACTGGAAGGCTGACGTTGTACCAGAGGAGAAGTATACCCGCAATAAATCCGAGGATGGGCGGATTGATTATCTTCATAAGATTTTTGCTGCTGAAAGTCTTTCCTGAGCTTCTTACAAGCTGGTAAATGCCTAGGGTCCAGAAAGTCAGTGTGTTTGCGATATAGTAGAGCATGAGATAGGGCACGGCTCTTTCTCCGAAGATCCCGATAATAAGTGGGAGACCCACAAATATGGTATTGGAGAAAGTGGCCATGGAGATAAATTCCCCTTTTTCCATGCCTTTCAGTGATAATGCACCTGAAATACCAAGGGCGATGATGTTGATGAGGACCATTGAGCCGATGGCGATGAGAATGCCCTTATAGGAGCTTTGAAAAGTGGATATGCTGAAGTTGGTCAGGGTGATGTAGACCATAACAGCCGGGGTGCAGTAGTTGACCAGAAGCTGAGAGAGAAATTTATCGGTTCTTTTATCGGTTACTCCACTTTTTTTCAGAATGAATCCCAGGATGCCCATGATCATCATGGTGATGATGGTGTTTCTTACATTGTCAGTCATTAATCCAGCTCCTTGCGTGCGATGGTTAGTAATGTCGCCTTGTCGTTTAGTTTAGGTTCCTTCAGAACGGTATCGAGCAGTGAGTTCAGAATCTCACCCACCTCTCTTCCTTCTCTGATGCCAAGATCCATAATATCCTGTCCGGTGACGGCAAGATCCTTTATGGTCAGCGGATCTTTTCTCTGTATGATTTCCGTCATACGGTCTCTGAAAGCATTGATGTCAAACAGTTTTTTGCTGCTGGTTTCGGGTTTGCTCACAAAGTCCGCAATTTTCAGCTCGATGAGATCATTGATGTTCTCCTGACCCAGCCGGGTGATGAGCTTTTTCATTTTCAGCTCATTTTTCATGTCGGTACTCACCATGTGGTAGGAAATCAGTTTTGTCACCTTCTGGATGGTTTTGTTGTCGTATTTCAGTCTTGCCAGGGCTCTCCCGGCTATCTCCACCGATCTCTCTTCGTGGCCGTAGAAATGGCCTACGCCGTTTCTGTCCACGGTGAAGGTCTGTGGTTTGCCGCTGTCGTGAAAGAGTGCTGCAAGCCTTAGATGAAGCTTCTCGGGCACGTGTTCGAGCACCTCGAGGGTATGGCCTAGAACATCCTTGTCGTGATGAGGATTGAACTGATCAAATACCGCCATGCTCATGAGCTCTGGAAGAACATACTTCATGATTCCGAGCTGAAAGAGCATGGAAATCCCTTTTGAAGGGTTCTTCGAAAGAAGAATCCGGTCCAGTTCCTCACGAATTCTTTCCACGCTGATGAAACGCAGTCCATCCATGGTTTCCACGATGGCCAGGAGCGTATTCTCTTCAATATTGAAATTCAGCGTCGTGGCAAGCCTTACCGCTCTTAAAATCCTCAGTGCATCCTCTTTGAAACGCAGGATGGGATTTCCTACAGCCTTGATCAGTCTGCCTCTGATGTCCTCTGTTCCGTTGAAAGGGTCGATGATCCCTTTCTCGGTATTGTAGGCCATGGCGTTGATTGTGATGTCTCGTCTTCTCAGATCCTCAACCAGGTCATCGATAAAAATGACATTGGTGGGGTATCTGCTGTTGATGTATTCTCCATCGGCACGATAGGTTGTGACATCATAGATGCCGTCCGTTGTGACCACCTCCACGGTGCCGTGTTTAAGTCCCGTGGGAATCGTTTTTCTGAATATGCGCATGACTTCTTCGGGGTCTGCTGAAGTGGTGATGTCATAATCCTTTGGTACGAGACCGATAAGGACATCCCGGATACAGCCTCCGACGACATATGCTTCATGTCCGTTTTTATTCAGTTCTTTTATGATATAGCTAACACCTTTTGGTAGGGTGATGTCCATGGCGATCATCCTTTCTGGTCAAATATACAATGAATATCGCAAAATTTTAGTGCTCATCTGACCGTTTGATGTATACTTAATTATAACCTATTTTTCAAAGTGAGGAGAATGATATGGAGCTTGCAAGCAAAAAAATATGCGATCTCTTAGTTGGAGACCGCGTTGACTGCTTCTTCATCGTGAAGAGAGTCGATCTTAAAACCACCAATTCAAAAGACAAAAAATATCTTGATTTTATATTCGGAGACAAGACAGGTGAGATTTCCGCGAAATTATGGGAAGTCCCTCTTGAAATGGAAGATATGTTCAAGGAGAGCGATCTGGTCAAGGTCAGAGGAACGGTGACAAGCTATATGAACAGCAACCAGTTCAAGGTGGACCGGATCAGACTGGCCGTTCAGGAAGACGGCGCCAATCCGGAAGATTTTGTGGAATCTGCACCGCTTGACAACAGATTCATGTTCCAGGAAATCGAAAGATATACAGCATCCATTAAGGATGTGGACATAAGGAATGTCGTAAGAGAAGCTGTCGACGAGAAGAAGGATAAGATCATGTACTATCCGGCGGCAAAGAGAAATCATCACGCCATCCGATCGGGTCTTCTCTATCATGTACTGACGATGCTGAAACTGGGTGAGGGCATTTCCGCTATCTACAGCAGTGTCAATACTGACCTTCTTTATGCGGGCATCATTCTGCATGACCTTGAAAAGATGAATGAAATGGACTCCTCGGAGCTGGGCATTGTTTCGGAATACACCATAGAAGGCAATCTTCTTGGACATATATCCCTTGGCGTGAAGAATGTGGACAGGATCTGCGACAGACTGAATACGCCGGATGAGAAAAGGATGCTACTTCAGCATATGATTCTTTCCCACCACTATGAGCCTGAATATGGAAGCCCTGTAAAACCGATGTTTCTCGAAGCGGAGCTTCTGCACCACATCGATATGATCGATGCGAGAGTCTATGATTTTACTCAGGCGGTAAGAGATGTTGAACCCGGCAGCTTTTCGGAGATGATCTTCTCCCTGGACCGAAGAAGAATCTATAACCCTAAACTGTAACAAGATAAACTGAAGCACAAGATCAGAGCATACGGATAAAATATGATTGATGAAGGAAGGGATTGAAATGAGCGCACAGGAAAAATTACTTAAGTATGTGCAGTATGACACCACATCGGATGAGAACAGTGAAAGTGTTCCGTCGACACCAGGACAAAGGGTTCTTGCAGAAGATCTGAAGAAGGAGCTTGAAGCCCTGGGGCTTGAAACTTCACTGGATGAAAACGGCTATCTTTTTGGTTTCCTTAAGGGCAACACCGGAAAAAGACATCGAAAGCTTGGACTGCTTGCCCATCTTGATACCTCACCGGACATGAGCGGCAAAAATGTCAGACCCAGAATCGTCCGATATGAAGGCGGAGATCTGGTGCTTAATGAGGCAGACGGGATCATCCTGAAAGCATCTGAATTTCCGGCACTGAGCGGATATGCCGGTCAGGATCTCATGGTCACTGACGGTACGACTCTTCTCGGAGCCGATGATAAGGCAGGCGTTGCAGAGATCATGGAAGTGCTTGAATATATCTCAGAGCATAAAGATTTTCTCCATGGAGACATCCATGTGGCCTTCACACCTGACGAAGAAATCGGAAGAGGCCCTCATCATTTTGATGTAGAGGCTTTCGGGGCAGATATCGCCTATACCATGGACGGCGGTCCGCTTGGGGAGCTGGAATTCGAAAATTTCAATGCGGCTTCTGCTAAGGTGAAAATCAGAGGAAGGAATGTGCATCCTGGAACGGCAAAGGACAAGATGGTCAACTCCATCTTCATTGCCATGGAGTATGCGGATTTCTTCGACAGAAAGGATACACCTGAGCATACCGAAGAGTATGAAGGTTTCTATCATCTCAACGAGTTCAAGGGAGATGTGGATGGATCAAGCCTTGATTATATCATCAGAGACTTCTTTGAGGATTCATTTGCCGCACGTAAAAAGAAGATGCAGGAAGCGGCGGACAAACTGAATGAGAAGTACGGAGAAGGCACCATCACACTGGAGATTCATGATCAGTACAAAAATATGAAGACCATGATTGAGCCGCATATGTATCTTGTTGAAAACGCGAAGCTCGCCATGGAGAAAGCAGGGGTGACACCTGTCATCAAACCGATCAGAGGCGGAACTGATGGTGCACAGCTTTCCTACATGGGGCTGCCCTGTCCGAATCTTTTCACTGGTGGAGAAAACTATCATGGAAGATATGAATTCATCTCCATCCAGTCTATGGAAAAGGCTGTGGAAGTCCTGAAGAATGTCATCAGTATCTATGCCGAGGAAGAAGTCTAAAGGAACAGTTTACAGCGGATCCAGGTTAAATGGATGATGTTTATATACTGCAATAAAACGAAAGGGAGCTTTTAGAGCTCCCTTTCACGTATATGATATTTTTAAACTACTAGGACTTCTGAATTGTCTCTTCTCTGTCTTTTCCGTGAAATACCATGTTGATGACGTTGGCACCAGTATGTGCACCAACGGTCATACCCATGTTGACGAGAGTCACATCGGATGACAGGCTTTTTTCGGTGATGAGTTTTTTAAGCAGGGCGGCATCATCGGGGCAGTTTCCATGGGCGATGATGACCGGAGTTGATTCATGGCCGTTCTTTCCTTTTTCAAGATAATCTGCCAGTACATGAATGGACTTCTTTCTTCCCTTGATTTTCTCTATGTTGAGCAGTTTACCTTCTCTGCTCATATAGAGTATCGGTTTGATATTCAGCATCGTGCCCATGGCAGCTGAGAAACCGGAAACTCTTCCCCCTCTTTTCAGATGGTTGAGATCATCTACGGTAAAGATATGATTGATCTGGAACTTCATGTCTTCAAGCTGGGGAATGATCTCATCCATGGACTTGTTCTCTCTCTGGAGTCTGGCGGCAGTCAGAACGAGAAGGCCGACTCCGGCAGATGCGCACATGGAATCGATGAGTTCGATTCTTCTTCCAGGATATTCTTCAAGAAGAATACCTTTTGCGACATTTGCAGCACCGAAGGTTCCGCTTAAGCTGGAAGAGAAGCCGACATAAAGGATGTCTTTTCCTTCTTCAAGATAGGGTCTGAAGAAATCGCAGAAACGGTTGGGTGTAATCTGACTGGTGGTTGGTGTGGCACCTTCCTTC
>DAMDIS010000050.1:0-1393 GCA_032100885.1 Proteiniclasticum sp. | reverse complement strand
TGCATCGATGCTTTTCCAGTTGTCTTCCACGTAGTCTTTGCCGTTGTAGTTGACAACCATACCGATGACACCGACATGATGTTCAGAAAGCAGCTCAAAAGGGATATCACACGCAGAGTCAGTTAAAATTTTAAAATTCATCATAATAATTTCTCGATATAAGTGAAATCGAGGATCCTCCTTTTTCGTTTAGTAAGATAAATGATTGCAATTCGATTTTGTATGAACAGAATAAAAAAAGTATATGATCATACAATGCTGGTTTCAGTATACCATATGGATCTGAGCGCTATTGTTAAAATTTTCCTGATTATTTCTTCCTCGAAAAATGACTCTATGGTATCATGGGTTAAACGAAAAAAAGAAATGGTGGGATAATGATGGAATTTAGCGATGTTGAACTCAGAAAGCTTCTGAAGTACATACGAATGGCGAAAGACCAGAGCAGTGAACTTTATGAGGCCATGATCGATATAGAAACTTACGGGGAAGTGGACCATGACGGAATGCCCGTTGTGAATTCTCTGGAGCTGAAGGAAGATATCGAAGATATGGACAGGCTGATTGAGGGGATTTCCCTGCATCTTTCTGGCCAACAGCAGAAACAATAAAAAGATCTGCAGCAGAAGGGCTAAACTCTTCTATTGTAGATCTTTTTGACTTCTTCTCTTTTATTGTACATGATGAAGATGATCGCCATGAGGTTTATGGCCATGAACATGGTAATCACATTTCTTTCGGGGAAAATTTCACCAAGCACACCGGCCAGAAGCTGTCCCAGGATATTTCCGGCAGATACGATCATCTGGAAGGTGCCGTTGAATCTTCCTCTTCTTGCATCCGGTACATAGGACTGGGTTGCGGAGATTCTGATGTTGAATGATGTGACACCCATTATCCCGATGATGAAGAAGGTGAACATCATAAGCGGTACCGGGAAATACAGATGGAATGCTTCAAGTACGGTTATGGTTGTATAAACCGTTAGGGCAATCATAAACTTTTTTGCCACCGGATATTTGTATTTATAGTGGATGAACCCTCCAGCTAGTCGTCCAAGCACTCCGAAGCTGCTGATGATGGTATAGAGGGTAACAACATTTATCGGAATATTGGAGAAGAGCTCGGGATTGTTCTTGAAAAACGGCAGTTGAAGGATATGAACACCGCCCGAAGCGAACATGGTGATGCAGAAATATATGGTGATGATCATCAGCCCTTTTTCCTGCTTCATGTACTCTATGCCTTCTCTGAAATCTGCTTTGTAGGAGATCATGGAGAACCCCTTATCCTCCTCTGAAGCATCACTGATGTGCTTTTCCGTGTAGCCGATTTTTGTCTCGAATACTGCTGCCACAAAGAAGGTGACGGCATTGAAGGCGAAAAGCGGTGC
>DAMDIS010000049.1:17343-17738 GCA_032100885.1 Proteiniclasticum sp. | reverse complement strand
GAGAACTCGGCGCTGGAAATATCGCTAAGCTTGCGAATCAGATCGTCGTTGCGCTGAATATTTCAGCTGTGGCAGAAGCACTGACTTTTGCACAGAAAGCCGGTGCAAGTCCAGAACTTGTCTATCAGGCAATTCGCGGAGGACTAGCTGGTTCCACTGTAATGGATGCCAAGGCGCCACTCATGCTTGACAGAAAATTTGATCCGGGATTCAGAATTGAGCTTCACATCAAGGACCTGAATAACGCAATCAATGCGGGACAGGCATCCGAAGCTCCACTGCCATTGACTGTACAGGCTATGGAAATCCTGAAGGTTCTTAAGGCAGACGGATTCGGGAAGAATGATCATGGTGCCATCGTGAAGTACTATGAGAAATTAGGGAACATCACACTA
>DAMDIS010000049.1:11028-17312 GCA_032100885.1 Proteiniclasticum sp. | reverse complement strand
GACACCTAAAATCATAAAAATGGAAGTCTATCCTGTTGCAGGAAAAGACAGTATGCTTTTAAACCTCAGTGGGGCACATGCACCATATTTTACAAGGAATATTGTCATACTGACGGATGATACAGGAGCGACCGGACTGGGCGAAGTGCCTGGTGGCGAAAAAATTACAAAAGCACTTGAAAGTATAAAGAAAGCAGTAATTGGTACAAGTCTTGGGGAGTACAAAGATACGCTGCTTAAAGTAAAAGGTATGCTGACTGGAGATGAGGAGGATGTTAGAGGCGCTCAGACATTCGATCTGAGAACTGGTGTCCATGTTGTAACCGCTGTGGAAGCACCACTACTGGATCTTCTTGGAAAACATCTGGGTGTGCCTGTAGCATCACTTCTTGGCGAAGGTAAACAGAGAGACAGTGTAAGAATGCTTTCCTATCTGTTCTACATAGCAGACAGAAAGAAAACAGACCTTAACTATGACAGCTATCCTGAAGCGGAATGCGACTGGTATAAAATCCGTCACGAGGAGGCGATGACTCCTGAGGCGATCGTTGCACTGGCTAAAGCGACAAAGGAAAAATACGGATTCTCTGATTTCAAACTAAAGGGTGGCGTTCTTGAAGGCAAAGAAGAGATGAAAGCGGTAAGAGCTTTGAAGGAAGCTTATCCGGACGCTAGAATCACACTTGATCCCAATGGCGGATGGCTTTTAAAAGATGCCATTGAGTTATGTAAAGACATGCATGGTATCCTGACCTACTGTGAAGATCCATGTGGTGCTGAAGGTGTATTCTCAGGAAGAGAAATTCTTGCTGAGTTCAGAAGAGCTACAGGGCTGCCGACAGCGACAAATATGATTGCAACAGACTGGAGACAGATGGCACATTCCGTTGCCCTCCAATCCGTTGATATCCCATTGGCTGATCCGCATTTCTGGACCATGTCCGGTTCGGTGAGGGTAGGACAGCTCTGTAATGAGTTCGGTCTGACCTGGGGATGTCACTCCAACAATCATTTTGATATCTCACTCGCCATGGTTGCACATACTGCAGCCGCTGTACCGGGAAAAATCAACGCCATTGATACACACTGGATATGGCAGATTGTTGACGGTTGTATCGAAATCGGTGAGAAACCGGGACTTGGAATCGAAGTCGATATGGAGCAGATCATGAAAGCACATAAGCTTTATGTGGAAAACTGTCTAGGCGGACGAGATGATGCTGCTGGTATGCAGTACCTGATCAAAGACTGGAAGTTTGATTCTAAAAGACCATGTATGGTCAGATAATTTTAATAGCTACTCAATGAGATGTTGAGTTCTATATAGGAAAAAAATTAGGGGGAAAGATTAATGAACAAAAATGTAAAGAAATTAGTTTTACTGGGCTTATCTGCTGTAATGGCACTTTCTGTATTCGCTGGCTGTGCAAAAGAAGAAAGCAACAGCTTTGAAGGCAAACAGACAAGAGTAGTAATTGGTTCAACTTCAACTACTGGGGATTCTTATATGATCGCTGATACTGCAATGAGATTCCTTTCAAAGGAACTGAAGGCTGATACAAAAGTAGATGCAGTAGGCGCTGGACCAGCTTTCGAAGCAATTGTCAATGAAAAGGCAGACGGAACAACCATCATGATGTTCCATGACATGACATACCTTGGTATCTCCTTCGGAGCTTTCGAAGACAAGTATGCTCTGGAGAATATGGTTGTAGGACCAAGAGTAGGTCAGAATCCTGGATCACTTTTCGCAGCATCAAAGGATGCTCCATATGATGACATGAAGGAAATGGCGGAATGGCTTGCTGCAAATCCAGAGGAAGTCGTAAGAGTTGCAGTTGAAGCTGGTGGCGTATCTCATATCGGATTTATTTCCTACTATGAGTGGGTTTCAGAAACTTATGGTCAGGACGTTGCTGAAAGAATACAGGTTGTTGTAGGCGGATCTACAGCAGAAAAATCACAGATGCTCTGGGATGGCAACACAGATGTAATTTTCGCTGACTATTCATCACTTCTTCAGTATACTGAAGAAGGTGTGGATGAAAAACTCGCTATGAAGTTTGTAGGCGTACTTGATGAAATAGATGGGGATGATACTCCAACATACAAAGAAATGGGTATTACACTAAACGGTGAACCGTTTGTATTCTCCAAAGACTTTGTAATCTACCTTCCAAAGGATATCGACCCTGCATTCGTCGCTGAACTTGATAAGGCTGTTGAAGCGATTTCAACCAATCAGGAGTTCATAGATGCTATGGCTAAGCTTAAGTACAAGGTTGCTTATCTGCCAGCTGCAGAGACAGATACATTTATAAAAGCTAAAAGAGATTCACTTGATGCTCTGATTAAATCAGCTCCATCACTTGATGAACTGACAGTAAAGTAACCAGTCAACTAATCGGGATAGATCGACAACTGACTATCCCGATTTCCTGATATCAATAAAAACTAAGGAGAAAAAAGATGCCAGATATTAAGATCCCAATTGTATACTCCACATCTCATGAAGTCGTCCCCAGAATCGTTTTTGGTATTCTGGTGATATTAGCAATTATTATGTTCATTCAATATGTACTAAAGACAAGGAAGGAAAAGGGTAAGCTCTTCTCCTTTGAGGGAAGACATTTCTTCGAGAAAGACTACGATAAAGTGAAGCTTTTCGGCAGTGCTATTCTCCTTCTACTCTATATCGTCATCTTGAAGCCACTGGGTTTTATTTTTGCAAGTATCCTGATCATGAGTCTCTTCAACATCCTGTATTCCGCAAAATTCGGAAAGAAAGACATGGTGCTTTCCATCGGGATTTCAGCCATCGAGACCATGACAGTCTGGTTTATATTCGGGTATCTCTTTGAGATAACCCTGCCTTAAGGAGGAGAAAAAGATGGGTTTTGAATTCGGAATAATACAGCTTCTGGTCTCTTTCCTGGGGGTGGCCATAGGAATCATTTTCGGCGCTCTGCCTGGCATGACAGCAACCATGGCCATTGCAGTGTTCCTGCCCCTGACCTATGCCTATGATCTTTCTACTTCACTGTATCTTCTTCTTGGACTATATGTGGGGGGAATAAGCGGAGGCCTTGTACCGGCCATTCTGATCAATATCCCGGGAACACCGTCATCGGTGACCACCGGATTTGACGGACATCCCATGGCCAAGAGGGGAGAAGGGGTACGCGCCCTTCGTATCGGTATCACGGTATCTCTTCTTGGTGGACTCTTCAGCCTGGTGGTACTCTGGCTGTTCACCCCGGTGCTTGCAGATCTTGCCATCAAGTTCTCCGCCGTGGAGAAGTTCCTTATCATCCTCTTCGCCATGACCGTCATCGCCGCTCTTTCAAAAGGGCATATGACCAAGGGGATCTTCGCAGGATTCCTGGGGGTGTTTGTCTCCCTTATGGGCGTGTTTGCGGACAACCAGACCATGCGTCTGGTGCCAGATTTGTTCAAAATCGGACTGAGAGACGGTTTCCAGCTGCTTCCTGTACTTATCGGCCTATTCGCCTTCTCTCAGCTTTTCGAGGAATCGGAGCTGGGTATGAAGCAGGCCATTGTCAAGGAGGACATGCTGAAGGCTGACCAGACCAAGAAGTTCTCCTTCAGGGACCTGAAGGGACAAACTGTAAACATCATCCGTTCATCTGCCATAGGAACCTTCATGGGGATTCTACCGGGTATCGGTGGCAGTGCGGCATCACTTCTTGCCTATTCACAGGCCAAGAACTTCTCGAAGGAGCCCGAAAAGCTTGGAACAGGAGCCATCGAAGGCCTTGTAGCCAGCGAATCCTCCAATAATGGTCTCACAGGAGGAGCCCTTGTTCCTCTCCTGTCACTGGGTATCCCCGGAGACAGTACCACAGCGGTTCTTGTGGGTGCATTCATGCTCCAGGGAATCCAGGTGGGACCACTGTTCATCACACAGAATCCAGGACTCTGGAGAACAATACTTTTCGGACTGTTCATCGCAAATATTCTCATGTTCATCGTCATGTTCTATCCCATCAAGTATATCGCCAACATCATAAAGATTCCCAAGTACAGGCTATATCCGGCGATCATACTGCTGTGTGTAGTTGGTGCCCTTTCCACAAGAAACGGGAACATGGTGGATGTCATGACCCTGATTCTCTTCGGTCTGGTGGGCTATGTGTTTACCAAGATGAAGGTGCCGGTGACCACATTCCTTATCGGATTTATCTTGGGCAGAGATCTGGAGAAGTATTTCGTGGACTCACTGAAGGGATCGGCAGGAAGTCTGTCCGTATTCTTCTCGAGACCCATAGGTAACTTCATCTGGGTGCTGATCCTGATCTCACTGGCATATGCCTACTATGACAACAGAAAATTCAGCAATACATTAAAGAAGGCAGCTTAATAACGAAGATAAGGATATTCTACATAATCTGGATTATTAGAATATCCTTTCGTTTAGCCGAAAGGATAAATTATGAGTAGTAATGTAAGAGTGATAAAGGTCCATCCTAATGACAACGTGAAGATCGTTGTCTCAGCAGATGGATTGAAGAAAGATGAAATCGTGGATGAGATTCTGGTCAGGGAGGATATTCCTCAGAGTCACAAAATGAACCTGACGGATCTGAAAGCAGGTGATCCAGTCATCCGTTACAATGAAATCATCGGATATGCGAATATGGACATCATTAAAGGCAGCTGGATTACAGAGCATAGGCTGGATCTTCCAACGCCACCAAAGCTTGAGGAGCTGAATCTTGCCACAGCTGTGCCTGAAAAGCTTCCTCCACTTTTAGGCTACACATTCCTTGGATACAGAAATCCGAACGGCAGTGTCGGAACGAAAAATATGCTTGGAATCACTACAAGTGTGCAATGCGTTGAGGGTGTTCTTAATGTTGCAGTGAAAGAACTGGAAAAGAAACTTGCAGACTATCCGAATGTTGACGGTATTATGCCGATCAATCATAACTATGGCTGCGGAGTGGCGATCTCTGCAAAAAATGCGGAAATACCCATAAGGACAATCAAGAATCTGTCAGAGCATCCAAACTTCGGCGGTGAAATGTTGTATGTCGGGCTGGGCTGTGAGAAGATGATTCCTGAAAGAGTATTTATGGATCTTAAGGACAATAATTACATCATGCTTCAGGAACATCATGGTTTCCAGGCAATGGTAAAAGACATTGTCGATAAAGGTGAAGCGATACTGAAAAGACTTGATAGGAGAAAAAGAGAAGTCTGTGATGCAAAGGAACTGGTCATCGGTCTGCAGTGTGGAGGAAGTGATGCATTTTCAGGTGTTACAGCAAATCCTGCAGTAGGTTATGCATCGGATCTTCTCGTTCGATGCGGTGCAACTGTTATGTTTTCTGAAGTCACTGAAGTCCGAGATGGAGTACATCTTCTGACACCTAGAGCCGAGACTGTCGAAATTGCTGAGCGGATCCGCGAAGAAATGGCCTGGTATGATGAGTATCTTGACCTGGGTCATGTGGACCGGGATGCAAATCCGACACCGGGCAACAAGAAGGGCGGACTTGCCAATATCGTGGAGAAGTCACTGGGTTCTATTGCAAAATCGGGCAACAGTGCAATTTCTGATGTGCTTAGTCCAGGACAGAAGGTAAGGAAAAATGGTCTGATCTTTGCTGCGACACCTGCAAGCGACTTTGTCTGCGGAACGCTTCAGATGGCATCGGGCATCACACTTCAGGTATTTACAACTGGAAGAGGAACACCTTATGGACTAAAAATGATTCCGGTAATAAAGGTATCCACCAGAAATGAACTGAAGGAGAAGTGGTTCGACCTGATCGATGTCAATGCCGGCACCATTGCCACAGGAGAGTCAACAATTGAAGATAAGGGTTGGGAAATCTTCCGTCTGATACTGGATATCGCATCCGGAAGAGAAAAATGTTTCGCAGACAAGCTGGGCATCGAAAATGCCATCTGTCTTTTCAACCCCGCTCCAATTACATAAGATAAGCATATTTAGGAGGAAATATTTTGGATATTAAAGATTTAAAAGGTGTGATTCCACCAATCGTGACACCTGTAGATGAAAACGAGAATGTAGACGAACAGGGCCTGATGAAAGTAATTGACCATGTTCTTGCTGGAGGCGTCCATGGTGTATTTGTTATGGGCAGCAATGGCGAGTTTTATGCTATGGATGAAGATAATCAGAGAAAGGCAGTGGAAATCACTGTCAGACATGTTGATGGTAGAGTTCCGGTTTATGCTGGTGTAGGTGAGATTACAACAAAAGCTTGTATCAGACTTGTCAAACAGGCAGAAGA
>DAMDIS010000049.1:0-11018 GCA_032100885.1 Proteiniclasticum sp. | reverse complement strand
GCGGGAGCAGATGCTGTAACGCTTCTTACACCTATGTTTATCAAGCTCACTGACCAGGAGCTGTATGACCACTTCAGAGAAATTGCAGAAAGTACAAAGCTGCCTGTTCTTCTCTATAACAATCCGGGGAAAACCGCAAACAATATCTCTGTAATACTGGTCAGAAGACTCGCTCAGATTGATAATATTATTGGAATAAAGAACACATCGCTGGATTTTGCACAGACAATCAAGTTTATTGATGCGACAAAAGACATTGCAAACTTTAAAGTGCTTGCAGGTTCAGATTACTATATTTATGCAACTCTTGCATACGGTGGAGCAGGATGTGTTGCTGGTACCGCTAATGTCGCACCTGCACTTGTTTCCGATATTTATGAGAAGTTTGTATCTGGAGATCTAGAAGGATCACTTAAGGCGCAGTTTGACCTGATTCCGCTAAGAGATACCTATGATTACGGCAGTTTTCCAGTAGTTATGAAAGACTGTCTGAATCTCATGGGTCTAAATATCGGACACCCAGTCAGACCAATTCAGCACTGTACGGAAGAAAAGATAGAAGAGATTAAGGAGATTCTTCTGAATCTCGGTCTTATTTCCTGAGGAGAAAAGAAATGAATATAAGCAGAGATGCTAGAGGCATCATTGATCAGTCGATTAAAAGTGTGAAACCCGATGCAGCGGTAATCAGTGCACTTGAGGATAGGTTTTTTGGCGGTAAAGTCGTAATCATTGCAATTGGTAAAGCGGCTTTCAATATGGCTGACGCAGCTTATGGGCTTCTCGCAGACCAGGTAACCGGAGGGGTGGTCATTACAAAATATGGTCATGCCGAAGGGACTATTGGAAATCTTGACATCGTGGAAGCTGGACATCCCATCGTTGATCATAATTCGGTCAAAGGGACGAAAAAAGTTCTTGAAGTCACTGAGAAACTGGGTGAGAAAGACCATGTAATCTTTCTTGTCTCAGGAGGAGGATCTGCGCTTTTCGAGCTGCCGATGGAGGGAGTGGAACTGGAAGAAATCATGGATATCACCGATCAGCTTTTAAAAAGCGGAGCGGATATCGTAGAGATCAATACTGTTCGGAAACACCTTTCAAAAGTTAAAGGCGGAAAGTTTGCGGAGCACTGCAGGAACACCAATATTTTATCCATCGTCCTCTCAGATGTTATCGGAGATCCGCTTGATGCCATCGCATCAGGTCCTGCATATAAAGACTCTTCGACAAGCGCTGAGGCACTGGATATCCTTAGGCAGTATCAGATCATGGTTGAGCCGCACATCCTTGATGTCTTAAAAATTGAGACACCAAAGGATGTCAGAAACTGTGAAACGGTGATTGCCGGGAGTGTCACAGCTCTTTGCAGAGCTGCTGAAGAAGCGGCATCAGAAAAAGGCTATACTCCATATCTTCTTTCATCAACAATTGACTGCGAAGCGAGAGAGGCCGGACGATTTTTCAGTGCAATAGCAAGGGAAATCAGAAATGGCACATCCTCTTTCAAAGCACCATGTGCAATCATAGCAGGCGGAGAAACCGTTGTTAAAATCAAAGGAAGCGGACTTGGTGGAAGGAATCAGGAGCTTGCTCTTTCATGTGCTCAAGGAATCGAAGGGCTGAGAGATACACTGTTCTTCTCTGTAGGCTCTGATGGAACAGACGGTCCTACAGATGCAGCGGGGGGAATTGTGGATGGAGAGACCGCAGCTAAACTTAGGGATTCAGGAATACCGCTTGAAATCTATCTGGACAACAATGACAGCTACCACGCTCTGGATAGGGCAAATGGGCTCATTATGACTGGTCCAACTGGCACAAACGTCAATGACCTGATGGTTCTGCTTGTCAGCTTATAAAGAAAAAGCGGTTTCTACATGATAGGTGCTGTGTTACTGATTCAAAAGGATTACATAATGCTATGATGCCTACATCTTTTAGTCCAGACCGAAGAAAAGTATATGGATGTCCCTAATCACAGGTGCACAGTGGGGCTGAACCATCTTGCTTTTCATGCAGCAAGTTTGAACAAAATTCTACTTATTACCTGAAACAAGATAAAACCTCTCATTCCATTTAGTAATGGTATGAGAGGTTTTACTGATAAGATATTTTCTCTTAATATGAGGACTTAGGATTTGGCAAGATGAACCTAGCTTTTATACTAGATATTACTGCGCAAAAAACGACTTTAACGGATATTCTTAAAGTACTCTTTCAGAAATCATGCGGCAAATACCACTAACATCCGCACGGCTCACAAACTCGAACTTCACTTTACCGAGTCCTGAAAACCAGATCTCAAGCTCGCTGTCCAGGTCGAGAACGCCTGCAGTTTCAATGGAGAAAGCCTGGATCTTGCTGTAGGGAAGTGAGGAGATGTCTTTCTTTTTACCTGTAATCCCTTGAACGTTGATGGCGAAAATTCGTTTGCTTGTAAAGACTACACCATCACGAAGTCCCTGATAGGAGGCTTGGATGATCTCCTCAGATACCAGTAGTGGTGAAATAAGATTCGCAAAGGAGTTGTCACTCACGGGACGCAATTTCATAAACGAGGCATTTTGAAAATCAATCATACTTTTTCTCCTTAATATTTTATTTTTGGTTAAGAATGTCTAGATGAAAAGTTTCCAATGTCACTTGTTACATGTAAACAACAATACTCCATAATGACATCAGCACTAATTCTATTCTACTCCAGATATCATAACTCAATCAATACAGTTAAGATTTCTGCTTGCTATGCTCCAGACTGTAGAATCTAGTAAGCTGTACCACTGTTTTGTAAGATTTCGAATAATATCAGATACCAGATACTACAGCCAGTTCTATAAGGATTACCTGATTCATTCTGTTGTCTATAATAAAAGCGGTCAGCTGATTGATGGACGATTAGGAATGAGGCTGTCAAAAGGATGTGTCAGGGTTTCACTTGCAAATGCAAAATATATATTTGACACAATACCAAAAGGAACGAGAATTTTCATAAGCTGACTCGGATGCTCCGAACTTAAAGGGTTTAACAGCAAAAAAACAGATGCTCATCTCAGCATCTGTCTGCGGGAGAAGACACATGTCTTCTCCATTTTTCGGTTCTGATGAAATTTATTCCTGATCCATTTTCTGAAAGTGCATGACAGGTTAATAACCTGCGAACTGTTCACCGATGATTTTTTCAATGGCTTCAATTATGTCGTCGTTTTCTCCTACATACAGGACAATGATGTTTTCAGTCTTGTAGAAATGAGGATAGGATACCCAGCTGACTTCTACAGTATTTCTTCCATTATGATAACCCGTTCCGCCTGCATCGATGAAGGAGGCGTCTTTTTCCATATGCTGGTTACTTTCATACAGGTAGACTGACAGGTTTTCTGTTTCATCGACAGTGACCCATTTACGTTCACCTTCCAGAATATCCTTCCCTGCATCTTCTTCGGTTACGGTGAAATTCATGTCTTCCAGTTGTCTGATGAAGTCTTCATACGCGTCTTCTGATATCTGACCTTTGCAGCCGGGCAATATCAGTGCAATGAATGACAGTAAGAGGACAAATACGATTTTTTTCATTAAAAGCCTCCTCGTGAATCAGTTTAATCTTAATGATGATTTCTTTTGGATAGGATTTAGGTTTTCTTGTTACTGACAGTAATATATATATATTAGTCTACCGTACCTGTAAGGGATATACAACAGCTTTTTTCGTGATGAAGTAATCGGCATAAGGGGTATCTTTATTCAGATTGCTGTTTTCTTTTTTCGAGACTTACCTCAACGAACTTGATGCGCATCAAGGTACCATACTTCAAACTGTCCTATGATAGAGACAAGATAAAGAATGAGGGAGTGGAGAAAATGCAGATAATAAATAAATACAAGAATCAGATTACAGCAGTCTCATTTGTACTGATCGTACTGGGATTCATCTTCGGTAAAATGGAAGAGACTGGACTTAGGAATTATTCGCTGATTACAGCAACACTCATCGCAAGTATACCCATAGGGATGAAAGCATACCAGAGTCTAAGGATGAAGGCTTTCAGCATAGAACTTCTGGTCATCATCGCGGTGGTCGGTGCGCTTTACATTCAGGAGTATGTGGAATCATCCGGCGTGACATTCCTCTTCCTCTTCGGCGCATACCTTGAAGCAAGAACCCTTGAGAAGACGAGATCCTCACTTAAGAGTCTTCTGGATCTTGCGCCACAGGAAGCGGAGGTCATCCGAGGCGGAGAAAAAATTATTGTAGCCGTCGAGGATATTGAAGAAGGAGAGACTGTATCCATCCGATCAGGCGGTAAAGTCGCAGTGGACGGTACCATTACAAAAGGTGAGGCGCTGATCAATGAAGCAGCCATCACCGGAGAATCGGTTCCTGTAACCAAGAGCAAAGGAGACAGGCTCTTCTCAGGAAGCCTTGTGGATCATGGCTATGTGGAAATGACTGCAGAGAAAGTGGGAGAAGATACAACCTTTGCCAAGATCATTGAGCTTGTTGAAGAAGCGCAGGAAGCAAAATCCAAGGCAGCAAGGTTCCTGGATCAGTTTGCACAGATCTATACCCCGGCAGTGGTTATTCTGTCGCTACTCGTCTATCTCATTACAAGAGATCTCCATATCTCCATCACGTTCCTTGTTGTGGCATGTCCCGGTGCACTTGTCATCGGTGCTCCAGTATCGAATGTGGCTGGAATCGGAAACGGAGCCAAAAACGGAGTCCTTGTTAAGGGCGGAGAAGTCATGGACAGGCTCTCAAAAGTCGATACCATCGTATTTGACAAGACAGGTACCCTGACAAAGGGAAGACCTGAAGTCACAAAGATCATAACCTTAGGTGATATGGATGAAGAAAAGCTTCTACGCTATACCGCCGCAGCGGAGAACGTATCTGAACATCATCTGGGACAGACCATTGTGAAGGAAGCGGTAAAAAGAGAGATAGCGGATTTTGAAGAAGCACACAATGTCAGTGTCATCAAAGGCCAGGGAATCCTTGCAGAAATTGCTGGAAGTAGAGTTCTGGCAGGAAACAGAAACCTCATGGAGCAGAACGGGATAAAGATATCTCAGAGAGAAGAGGAGCTTGCGACCATAGGCGAGAAAGAAGGAAATACAGTGGTATTCAGTGCTGTTGACAGTACCTTAATGGGACTCTTCATGATCAAAGATCAGATAAGAGAAGATGCGTATTCATCACTGAAGGAATTAAGAGCAGCTGGGATAAAGAAAATCATCATGCTCACAGGTGACAACAGACATACGGCAAAACTTGTCAGTGATGAACTGGAGCTTGATGAATACTACGCAGAGCTTCTGCCCAAGAATAAAGTGGAACATATCGAAAGGCTGAAAAAGGAAGGAAGAATCGTACTCATGGCTGGAGACGGCATCAATGATGCTCCGGCAATCGCTACAGCGGATATCGGACTTGCCATGGGAGACGGAGGAACAGATGTAGCACTTGAAACAGCGGATCTTGTGCTTCTTGGAGACAACTTCTCAAAGCTCACCCATGCCTATACTTTGGCCAAGACAACCATAAGAAACATGAAGCAGAACATCTGGTTTGCTGTAGGCGTTGTGGTCCTTCTCCTCTACGGGGTACTAAACGGATCCATACATCTTGCTGAAGGCATGTTCATCCATGAAGCCAGCGTCATCCTGGTCATCGTAAATGCCATGAGGCTGGTAAAGTTCGGAAAGAAAAGAAATGAAGAAAGAGCGAAGGAAAAGATAAGAAACTTGACGGACGTCAAGGCGTAAAAGAGATAGTACAGATACAATGAAGATAAGATAAAAACCTTTAGGAGGAACTTAAAATGAAAAAAGTAGTTATGCAGCTGGAACCCTTAACCTGTCCAACCTGCGTGAAGAAAATCGAAACCGTGCTCCATAAAACAGAGGGAGTAGACACGGCTACAGTGCTGTTTAATTCAAGCAAGGTAAAAGTATCGTATAATGAAGAGGAAGTCAGTGCCAAGGATCTCAATAGAAAAATCATGAATCTTGGTTATGCTGTACTTTCCATGAAGGAATAGGCGTAGAATAGAAAGAGAATAAAGTATTAGAACTTAAGGAGGAGATTATTTTGAATGAAGAAAGGAAAGGGGCAGGCTGCCCCGGACATGGCGGACTGAGTCATGACAGCTGCATATCCCTTGTACCCATATTCAATCATCTGACTGAAGATCAGATGGAGGAGATCTCTTCCCATACCTATGCTACCCACTTCAGAAAAGGAGAGACCATCTATCGCGCGAATGAGCCGTCGGACTCTCTCTATATCATCAGTAAAGGCAGAGTGAAGATCTACAGGATCTCTGAATCAGGCAAAGAGCAGATCCAGAGAGTGCTTACACCGGGTGACTTTACCGGAGAGCTTGCGCTTTTCAGTGAGGATATCCATGACTCTTATGCGGAGGCCATGGAAGACACAAATATCTGTGTGGTAAGACGAGAAGATCTTAAGGAGCTTCTTGTGAAGTATCCCACCATCTCCATGAAGATTCTCTCGGAATTTTCCAGAAGACTTGGGGCATCGGAAAAGCAGGCTACGAGCATTGCCACTGAAAAAGTGGAGACAAGGCTAGCCATGTATATTGCAGAAACTCTTGACCGATATGGTGAGGGAGATGAGGTAGTGATGCCCATGATCAGAAAAGACCTGGCATCCCATCTTGGAACGACACCTGAGACCATCAGCAGAAAGCTTCTGGAACTTGAAGAGGCAGGAATCATTGTGCAGCTGCCCAAAAATAGAGTCAGGGTTCTTGATCTTGATGCGCTTCTTCTCGTTTGAAGTCCACCGGGATACACCTGTATTATTTCGTATGAATATGACCGCCAAAGGGAAAACTATTTCTCTCTGGCGGTATTTTGTTACCCAAAATAGTTCATTTACGGTAGAAGCAGACTCTGGGTCTTGCTATAATGAGATTGAAGAAGAGAAGGGTATGTTTATCCCTTCAAACGAATATTTTGGGGAATAGTCATTAATGGGGGTAAATTATATGTTAGAAAAGGCGTTTCTGGATATACTGGATCAGGAACTGGTGGTGGCACTTGGCTGTACGGAGCCTATAGCGATTGCTCTTGCATCGGCTGTTGCAAGCAAACATCTTAAGGGAGAACTGAAGTCGCTAGAAGTCTTTGCCAGCGCAAACATCATCAAAAATGCCATGGGTGTAAGCATTCCAGGTACCGGGAAAACCGGAATGAACCTTGCTGCGGCTCTTGGATCACTCGGTGATTCGGAGAGAAAGCTTGAAGTGCTCTGCGGACTTAAAGATGAGCATATCAGTCAGGCACTTAAGCTTATTGAAGAGGGCAAGATCCAGATCAGAAAATCGGATAATCCCAAAAAGCTCTACATTGAAGTGATCGCGAAGTCTGAAAACTCAACCTCAAGGGTGATCATAGAAGACAGACATACCAACATCACACTCATTGAAACAAATGAGACTGTTGTGTTTACCTCAGATGATATTCCACAAAGTTCAAAGTCTGATGAGTTTTCCTTTATGAATATAGACAGCATCTGGGATTTTATCCAGGAAGTGGATGTCAGAAAGCTGACCAAAGTTGAAGAGAGCATAAATATCAACAAGAAGATTGCAGATGAAGGACTTCAGAATAACTACGGCCTTCGAGTAGGCAAGACTATCTATGAGGGGATACTGAAAGGACATCAGACAAATGACCCTGCAAACTATGCCATGGCCCTTACAGCAGCGGGTTCAGATGCCAGAATGGCCGGTTCGTCCTTAAGTGTCATGAGTAACTCCGGAAGCGGTAATCAGGGCATCACCGCTACCCTTCCGGTCATCGCTTACTGGGAGAAGCTGGGTACGTCATATGAAGATCTCTTAAGAGCAACGGCACTTAGCCATCTTGTGACCATATACATCAAGACGAAGTTTGGCAGGCTTTCCGCCCTTTGCGGGGCAACCATAGCCGCCACCGGCGCAAGCTGTGGAATCACCTATCTTCAGGGCGGAAAGAAGAAGGAAATCCTCGGAGCCATACAGAATATGCTGGGCAATGTCACAGGCATGCTTTGTGATGGAGCCAAGGGAGGCTGCGCACTTAAGGTAGCAACCTGCACAAGTGCAGCATCACTTTCTTCGTCGCTCGCCATGAACGGCATAGCAATCGGTTCTACTGAAGGGATCATAGACAATGATCCTGAGAAAACCATAGATAATCTCTGCCTGTTAAGTAATGAGGGATCACAGGAGTCAGACAGGATCATCCTGGAAATCATGCTGGATAAGGAGAACAGGCTGGTCAGAAATTAACATCAGCCAAATGGGTTCTTTTTACGGACAGTCTGTATACTGATCAGGGATTATCATTCAAAGATCCGGGTACTTAGAATAAGAGGATGAAAAAATTAAGGCGCACAAATAATACTGGAATATACTGCTAAAATGAAAAAGTTTGGGTGAATCGCAATTGCAGGAATAATGAGAACGGAAGAATATCCTTAACTGGAGGTCTAGTATGCAATATAACAAGAGTCTGTACTATGAGATTGTAATGTCGCTCCTGGCCGTTGCTACCGTTGTGATCACATTGATGGATCTTGCGGGTAACATTCCGGAAGACAGTTATCTTCTGAATATTGATACGGCAATTCTTCTGATATTTGCTGCAGACTATTTTCTGAGGCTTTACCTGTCTAAGCATAAAATGGATTACGTCAAAAAATACATCTTTGATCTGATCGCGATTATACCTTTCAGCGCATTTTTCAGGCTGTTCAGAATCGGTCATCTCATTAAAATCATAAGAATTACAAGGTTCACGAGAGTGACAAGGTTCTTTAGACTGGCTGTCTTTCTTCGGAAGTTCAATACGATTTCCCGTTCATTCGTCAAGACCAACGGGCTTGTTTATGTCATCTATCTCACCTTTACGAGTGTCATTTTAGGAGCTGTTGCAATTTTCTTTGCGGAGAACGGGAAAACCGTTCATTCATTTGCTGATGCCCTGTGGTGGTCTTTTGTTACAACAACCGTGGGCTTCGGAGAAATATCTCCTGCAACGGGTATCGGCAAAATCATAGCTGCTGTGCTTATGCTGACGGGAATAGGCTTCATCGGTATGTTTACCGGAACTGTAGCTACATTTTTCCTCTCACCAAAATCCAAAGCTGCAGATGAACATTCACGGGTTCTGGATCTGTCGGATTTAAGCGATGAAGATTTCGATGCGGTACTGAATATTGTTAAAGGGTTACGAGACTGATATGAAAGCGTGATGGCCCCAAACATCAATTCAAAGGAACTTGAAAGAATAACCTGAAAAAGCCTATAACAATGAGATCCTTAGCGATCACTTTGTTATAGGCTTTTTTTACATATATTCTTGGAACTGATAGATAAAAAGGATTCACTGGAATCCCTGATTCAATAATGATGAAGCGGTTATTTGCTGTTTTCTCTTCCACCAAAATAATACACATCAAAATTTTCGTCTACATAATACTGTCCATACAGTTTTCCATCTGTATGCTTCATGATCAGTTCTCTTGAGATAAAAAGATACTGATCAGAAGTAAATTCATGTGATTCATCAAGTTTACCATCGCGTCCGTACCAGTGTGCTAAGCCTGCTGAACTAGTAGGTAGCTCTCCCGATGGACTTGTAGGAATTAATCCGCTTTTAATATCAACCAGGGTATCGGCTAAATATTCGTTGTCTTCTTTAGGCAGTTCTTCTTCGAGTATATTGATGTGTTTAACAATTCTTTCAAGTGTCTCTGGTTCTTTCTCGCATCCAGCAACTAATTGAAGAGCGAGAATGGTTAGGATAACAGCTAAATATTTCTTCATAAAACCTCCTGATGACTATATTTGCGATAGCTTTTCGTAATTCATAATACTGATCTCAGATATATGTAAGTAGTAATAATAATGGCGAGAAGCCCACTTTATTGCTTCAGCTCAAATTCTCTGACGATATAGTAAAGTTCATCACCGGGTTCTTCCCGCTTGAAGAGCTCATTATACTCTGTTATATATATTTCTTTGATCAATCTATAATCACCATTTTTCATGTTTTCCCAGAAATCAAGAGGCCAGCTGTACTCCTCTTTACTTTCAGGCGATAAGTCATAAAGTGGTGCTGGAAACTCAGCCCGATTTGCTTTATCTACCTTGTACCATTTACCGAATCTTTTTCTTTCAAGCCGGATGTCTGCACCAAAATATATTCTTTGATCAGACTCATTGACCAGATTGAAGTTCAATTTGTCTTCCAGAAGCGTTACTTCACTGATGGAGACACCATGTACATTATTGATCTCCAGATCACTGACATAGGATTCGTTTTTGCATCCTGTAAAAGCTATTGAAAGAAGTAGGACAATAAAGACTGATGTCATCTTCCGCATATTCTGAACCTCCATTATTAATCTGAAGTGAACTATCCGATAAAAGTATTGTATTCAGATTTTCTATACCACTCTCGTGCAGCTTTTATACTGGTGAGGTATAGAGCTGTACTGAGCCAGTGGATTTCTTTAGTGGGAAAGAGAAGTGTACCTAGGACAATGATTAATGGAACTATCATTTGGGTCAAACCATATCTCTCTACACCTTTAAGCATTAACCCATAATCTGATTCATCTGGAAACAGTTTTTCAATATAGGCATTAATCAGATCAATGTCTCTTCTTTTGATTCGAATAAATCGCCATAGGGACACAGTAAATACAATCATCCAAAGAACCACTACAAAATAGGAGAAGCGGAGTTCACCACTTGAAAGATTATTTCGATATTCTAAAAATGATACCAAATCTGGACTAGAAAAGAGTTTTTTCAAACCATCCATACTAATTACTTAACCTCCACCATCTGATGTTTTAGTCTGATTTCTTTATATTTTGATTATAACGTAACTATAAGCTATGAACAATAAATATATAGGACGTCACTCTGCAATAGTTACTGAAAATTCCTGTCTGAAATAATGTTCATCAAACTCCCTATCTTTACGCATGTGAT
>DAMDIS010000048.1:14530-18003 GCA_032100885.1 Proteiniclasticum sp. | reverse complement strand
ATTGTCGAGTATTTCCTCTTTTCCGTAAAGCACGCCTACACCCATGAGGCTGTACATTTTGTGCCCGGAAAAGACATAGAAATCGGCATCGAGAGCAGTTACATCCACAGGCATATGAGCTACAGCCTGAGCACCGTCAATCAGTACTTTGGCACCCATTTCATGTCCTCTTTCGATGACTTCCTTGACAGGGAAAATGGAGCCAAGCACATTGGACATATGTGTACAGGCTACGATTTTTGTTTTCTCATCGATTTTATGCAGCTCTCCCAGCGGAAGTCTTCCATCCGGGTCAACATACATAAATACAAGTTCGGCCTTTGTCTTTTTTGCAATCTGCTGCCAGGTGACCAGGTTAGCATGATGCTCTGCAATGGTGATGACAATTCTATCACCAGGCACAAGTTTATTCAGCGCATAACTGTAAGCCACGAGATTAATGGCTTCCGTGGCATTTTTAGTGAATATGATTTCCTTTGTACTTTTTGCTCCTATGAACTTTCTGACCTTTTCCCTCACCTGTTCAAAGGCTTCTGTGGCTCTCATGCTGAGGGTATGGGATCCCCTGTGGGGATTCCCGTTTGCCTCATGATCATATTTCAGGACAGCTTCAAGCACCTGATCCGGTCTCTGGGATGTCGCTGCACTGTCGAGATAGATGATCTTTCTGCCATTGACTTCTTCATTCAGTATCGGAAAATCTTCTCTAAAATTCCTCAAATTACTCACCTGTCAGTTCTTTTTCAACAGCCTCTAGAATAATATTCTTGATTGTTTCTACTGGTATCAGATCGATGATCGGTCTGATATGGGATTCGATGATGATCTTCTTCGCTTCATTTTCACTGAATCCTCTTGCCATGATGTAGAAAAGTTTCTCTTCATCAATCTGTCCGTTGGATGCAGCGTGGTTTCCGATGACATCGTCTTCTCTGCAGAGCAGAAGTGGGATGGCATAAGACTTGACCTTAGGGCTTAGAAGAATCGTAAATTCTTCTTCATTACCTTCGGAATGGGTTGAACCGTTCTTGAAGTCAAGTGTTCCTCTGAATGCTTTCTTTGCCTTGTCCTTTAGTGCGCCCTTGAAGATCATATCGGAGTTTGTTCTTTTTCCGAAATGATTCATATGGTGAGAAAGATCAAGAATCCTCTCCCCGAATCCGAGATACACGTTCTTCACATGACCTTCGGACTCATTTCCGATAAGATCGGTCATATAGTTTACGACTGTTTCCTTACCGCCGATTTCAACGGAGATGTAGTTGACTTTTCCCTTTTCAAGAACTGTTGAATATCTTGATTCAAGATGTCTTGATACGGAATTCAGTCTCTGTATCTTTATGATGTTCAGCTCTGCATTTTCTGCTACGCTGACTTTGTTCAGAATATTTGAGAATGTCTCGGAATCATCAGAGGAATAATCCATGATGAGATTCATCTTCGAACCTTTCTCAAGTACAATGACGTTCTTTTCAATCAGTGTATTGTTTTCTCTGCCCAGTACATGGGTAATATGAAGACTCTTCTCTTCGTTTTCCTTCAAATGAATGAATAGACCGGCATTAGGATTCTGATCCGCCATAACCAACATGCGGTCATTGACCCCTTTGAATTCGGCTGATAAAGGCAGATCTTCATTTGTCAGATTTCTATACCCTTCGCCTTCTAAGGTTTTATAGGTATATTCCTTCTCCACATTCACTTCCATGGTATTAAGAAGCAGTTCGTTTGCCTTGACCCATCTGAAGGTCAGTCTTGGCAAGACATTATATGTTTCTTTTATTGCACTCATTAATCCACCTCTATCCTATCGTTCCTTCAAGTTCCAATGTGATCAGATTGTTCATTTCCACCGCATATTCCAGAGGAAGTTCCTTGGAGATCGGTTCAACGAAGCCTCTGACGATCATTGCTTTGGCCTCTTCTTCAGAGATACCTCTGGTCATGAGATAGTATATGGCTTCTTCGGAAATTCTTCCGATCTTAGCCTCATGTCCCATGTCCACATCATCGGTTTCGATATCGATAACAGGTATTGTATCTGATCTTGATTCACTGTCAAGCATAAGTGACTCGCAGGTAACCGTTGATTTTGTTCCATGTGCATTAGGGGCAACTCTTAAAAGCCCTCTGTAGATGGCCTGTCCGCCTGACTTTGAGATGGACTTTGAATTTACGGTAGAGGTTGTATTTGGCGCAGCATGCACCACCTTTGATCCTGTATCCAGAAGCTGTCCCTTACCTGCAAAAGTAACCCCTGTGAATTCAGCTCTTGCTCCTTCACCTCTTAGGATACTCATCGGGTAAAGCATGGAAACCTTTGAACCGAATGATCCGGATACCCATTCGATGGTACCGTTCTTGTCCACTACGGATCTCTTGGTGTTGAGGTTGTACATGTTCTTGGACCAGTTTTCAATGGTTGAATATCTCAGTGTGGCACCTTCCTTGACATAGAGCTCAACGGCTCCAGCATGAAGATTGTTGACTGAATATTTAGGTGCAGAGCATCCTTCGATGAAGTGACACTTTGCATTCTTTTCGATGATGATCAGTGTATGCTCAAACTGTCCTGCACCTGGTGCATTCAGTCTGAAATAGGACTGAAGCGGAATATCCAGCTCCACGCCTTCAGGAACATACACAAATGATCCGCCTGACCAGACTGCGCCATGAAGGGCGGCAAACTTATGGTCAGTGTTCGGAATGAGCTTCATGAAGTATTCCTTCACGATGTCTTCATACTCTCTGAGTGCTGTTTCGATATCCGTATAGACAACACCCTGCTTGGTCAGCTCTTCCTTTATGGAATGATAGACGACCTCTGAGTCGTACTGAGCACCGACACCTGCCAGTGACTTTCTTTCCGCCTCAGGAATGCCCAGACGCTCGAAAGTGTCCTTGATTTCATCAGGGACATCATCCCAGGAGTTGTTCATGCTGGTCTTCGGTTTTACGTAAGTGACGATATTTTCGATATCCAGGTCTGATATATCCGGTGCCCACGTAGGCACATCAAGCTGATGGTAGATCTTGAGAGACTCAAGTCTGAACTTCAGCATCCATTCCGGTTCATTTTTCTTTTCAGAAATTTCTCTGACAATCTCTTCTGTCAGTCCTGACTGAGATTTGTAGTCGTAATTGAAATCATTTTTGATGTCATATACGCCTCTATCTAAATCATCTATATAAGTTTTATTTCTTTTTTCCATTCTGTCTCACCTTTCGCTTCCCTGTACTTGATATAACCGTTCTTTTCAATTTCTCTTGCCAGGGATATATCTCCAGTTTCTACGATCTTTCCGTCCACCATGATATGTACCACATCAGGGTTCAGGTAGTCTAGAATATTGTTGTGATGAGTGATGATGAGGATCGCATTGTCCTTGCTCTTGAAGTCGATAACACCCTTAGAAACGATCTTTACCGCATCAACGTCAAGTCCTGAATCTGTCTCATCAAGGATGGCCAGT
>DAMDIS010000048.1:11449-14520 GCA_032100885.1 Proteiniclasticum sp. | reverse complement strand
GTTCTTCTTCTTCTCTCCGCCTGAATAGCCCATATTGAGATATCTCTGTGCATAAGAACGGTCGATGTCCAGTTCCTTCATCTTCTCAACAAGCTCTTTCTTGAACTGAATGGCCTTGACCGGCTGTCCAGTGACCTGAGCTTTTGCTGTTCTTAAAAAATTCTCTATATTGATTCCGGGAATCTCCTGTGGTGACTGGAAAGAGAGGAATATCCCCTTTTTCGCTCTGATGTTTACCGCTTCGTCGGTGATATCTTCATTCTCGAACAGGATGCTGCCTTCTGTAACTTCATATTTTGAGCTTCCCATGATGACGTTGGCCAGAGTGGATTTTCCCGCTCCGTTTGGTCCCATGATGACATGTACTTCGCCCTTGTTCACGACAAGGTCAATTCCTTTTAGGATTTCTTTTTCATTAACTTGGCTTTTGAGGCCTGTTATTCTTAATATTTCTGACATTCTAACTCTCCTTCAATTCTGAGCATTTTAATCTGATATTACCTGTTTTCCATTTTAACTGTTAATCTGATTTGAGTCAACACGATAAGGACATTTCTTTGGAATATTTTGATTGATATAAAAGTATAAAAGCCCACAAATCAAAGATTCAGGGCTTTTAACTATTATACAATTTAATTTTTGTGTTTTCTAGTACAGAGGATGTTTTTTACACAGATCTGCTACTTTTTCACGAAGTCCAGAGAGATCTTCTTCTCTATGTGTGATGGCATAGTCAAAGTATTCGACCAGTGTTCTGATGTCCTCTTCCTTGAAGCCTCTGGTCGTAACAGCTGCGCATCCCATTCTCAGACCTGAGGTGATGAATGGACTTCTTGTTTCGAAAGGAATGGTGTTTTTGTTGGTTGTGATTCCTATGGTATCCAGAAGTTTTTCCGCATCTTTTCCTGTAATGTCCTTGTTGTTGAGATCCACTAGAATCAGATGATTGTCTGTTCCTCCTGAAACCAGTCTGTATCCTCTTTTAACAAGTTCTTCACCAAGGGTCTTGGTGTTCTTCAGCACCTGCTCCATATACTCCTTGAAGTCCGGACTCATGGCTTCCTTGAAGCATACCGCCTTAGCTGCAATGATATGCTCCAGAGGTCCGCCCTGCATGCCGGGGAAAACAGATTTATCCACGGCCTTTGCGTGCTCAGCCTTACAAAGTATTGCTCCGCCTCTTGGTCCTCTCAGCGTTTTGTGAGTTGTTGTGGTCACAAAATCTGCAAATGGAACCGGACTTGGATGATGACCGGTTGCAATCAGTCCTGCGATATGAGCCATATCAACCATGAAATACGCACCGACTTCTTTTGCAATCTCGGAGATTTTTTCAAAATCGATCTGTCTTGGATAAGCTGAAGCTCCTGCTACAATCATCTTAGGTCTTTCTTCTATGGCCATTTCTCTCAGCTTCTCATAATTGATGGTCTCAGTTTCCTTGTCAACGCCGTAGGAAACGAAATTATAGAGCTTACCGGAGAAGTTTACCGGACTTCCGTGAGTCAGGTGTCCCCCATGGGACAGGTCCATTCCGAGGATCTTGTCGCCCGGTTCAAGCACTGCCATGTATACTGCCATATTGGCCTGTGATCCCGAATGAGGCTGAACATTGGCATGATCGGCATGAAAGAGTTCTTTCATTCTTTCGATGGCAAGCGTCTCTACCTTGTCCACCACGTGACATCCGCCATAGTATCGTTTGTTTGGATATCCTTCTGCATATTTGTTGGTTAAAGCAGTGCCCATAGCTTCCATTACAGCCTTTGAAGTGAAGTTTTCCGAAGCGATGAGTTCGATGTTGTACTCCTGTCTCTTCTCTTCCTCTTCAATGAGTGCAAAGATTTCCCTGTCCTGATCTTTAAGATACTTACTGTCCATTTTTACCCCCTATTATTAAACACGTGACAAATTTAATGATTGTCCATACGTTCTAATCATAGCAATCCGAGGACATTTTGTATATTGAAAACAGCATGTAAAAACGAGAATTATCATCCTCATATGAAATTACCGTTTTATGTAATGGTTTTCTTGTATAAGCCCCTTAATTTTCTACGATTTATTTATGCACTTTCGTCATGATGATAACGTTTGCCTGTTTCTTCAGCCTATTTCAATAAACTGCAGCTTACTTTATAATGTAGTAGGACAATACTATCGGATGGGAGAACAATAAAATGGACAACAGAAGATTAATCAAGCTGGCTACCCTGGCAGGACAGATCATCCTTGAATCAGGCGGCGAGATCTATAGAGTGGAAGATACCATTACAATGATACTCAAATCATATGACATCAGAGATGCGGAAAGCTTCGTCACACCTACCGGAATAATGGTTTCTCTCACAGACAACGACGGGAATGTCATTTCTCTTATTCATAGAGTTTCCAAAAGCACCGTAGACCTTGAGAAGGTTTCGCTCGTAAACTCTCTTTCAAGACAGCTCATGGAACATCCGCTTCCGCTTAACGAACTGGAGCAGGCACTGAATGAAATTTCCGGGAAGGCACCTTATTCTGTAGGTTTTCAGCTGATTATGGCTGCCATGTGCGGCTTCTCGTTTACCATGCTTTTCGGCGGCAGCCTCATAGATGCTCTTGTATCACTGGTCATCGGAATATTTGTCAGAGTCCTTCAGCTCGCAACGCGGGAGATCAAACTGAACGGCATCTTCATCAACATCATCGGCGGAGCGCTTGTTGCTGTTCTGATGACGCTGTTTACAAATATCCTGCCTTACGAAACCAATTCAGATATCATCATCATCGGTTCCATCATGCTTCTTGTGCCGGGTATCGCTTTTACCAACGCCATCAGAGATACGCTCATGGGAGATTATCTCTCAGGAGTGTCAAAAGGGATGGAGGCATTTCTCATCGCTGTAGGTATCGCCATCGGCGCAGGTTCGGCTCTTGCCATAATGGGAGGTTTATAAGATGCTGCTTCAGATCATCATGGCTTATATGGCCTCACTCAGCTTTGCTTTCATATTCAATCTGAACCGGAAGACCGCACTCATGTCTGCCGTTGGAGGATCCATCGGATGGTTCTTCTACAGCATCGGTCT
>DAMDIS010000048.1:3124-11439 GCA_032100885.1 Proteiniclasticum sp. | reverse complement strand
CATTATTTTCAGGATGCAAATATCGCCTACTTTCTCGGTGCCGTTGCTCTCTCTTATTATGCAGAAATCATGGCGCGAAAGACCAGAACCCCAGTGACAAGCTATATCACTCCGGCTCTGATTCCACTCGTTCCGGGAAGCGGACTGTATCAGACCATGCTTCAGTCCCTTGAAGGCAACTATAATGGCGCACTTAGAGAAGGCATCACGACACTGATGGCATCCGGCGGACTGGCCATAGGCATTCTTATGGTTTTTACAGTGATTAAAATCTATTATCTGATAAAAAGGAGTGTCTTGCGTGAAGCGAACTAAACTGGTATACGGCAACCGAAATGAGGATATCAAAGCGAAGGTTCACGAAACCATGCGGAAATATCACATCAGGCAGGAAGATGTCATAGAGATCAGATATTCTGAAAAAGACAGTACAAAAAACGCACTGATTGTATACAACAGCAAATAACAGGAGGAAAACACTTTGAATAAAATCAACACAATCCTTTTCGATCTGGATGGCACTCTGCTGTCCATCAACATGAACGACTTTGAAAACATCTACTACAAGAGTCTCTCAGAATCTTTCAAGGACCTCATCTCACCTGATGAATTCATGAAAATTCTGTATCAGTCTGTAGTGGCCATGGTGAAAAATACAGAACATAGAACAAATGAAGAAGTTTTTATGGAAGCGATGAAAGGACATGTAGAGGGCGATCTCGAGAAGTATTCCGAAATCTTCACTGATTACTATGAATCAGGCTTCAAAGTTCTTAGAGATGCGGTCCTCGACACAAAGGAGATGCAGACCGCAACTGCAGTGCTCAAGGCTAAAGGATATGAGCTGGTCATCGCCACAAATCCTCTCTTCCCGAAATCAGCCATAGACCAGCGTATAGAATGGTCCGGCATCAACAGGGACCACTTCTCCTATGTCAGCTATTTCGAAACCAATCACTACTGCAAACCCAATATCCAGTATTATCAGGAGATTCTCGAACATATCGGAAAAGATCCGAAAGAATGTATGATGGTCGGTAATGATGCTCTTGAGGATCTCATTGCAGGCAGGCTTGGTTTGAAAACCTATCTCATCACCGATCACCTTCTGAATCGCAACAATGTGGAAATCGTAGCCGATCACATAGGCACTTATCATGATTTCCTGGAATTTGCTGAAAAAATGCCATCGCTCAATTAGACAGCCAAAAAAAAGCAAGGTGCCCGTTTCCAGGCACCCTGCTCTTTTTTTGGGTTTTATTAATGTGTAGCTTTATCTTTTGTTGACGAAACTCAGTATCCATAGCAGGATTAATGCTCCCGCGATTGAAACGATGAAGCTCCAGATATTGAGACCTGTAGCTGGCCCAAGTCCTAAAAGACCTGCAACCCATCCACCGATAAATGCACCGATGATACCGACTATGATGTTGGCAAGAAGACCCATCTTGGCATCTTTGCCTGCGATCATGCTGGCAATCCAGCCGGACAGACCACCAAGGATCAACCATACGATAATATTGCTTACTTCTGGCATATAATATACCTCCTATAAATATTATTTGAACTTAAGTATCAGTTCTTGGGCTTATTATAACTTTTACTCTCATTAGTCGTCAACGGCTACAAGCCTTTATTTGCAAGTGTTCTCACAATGTTTCAGGAATCGATTTATTTATATTAAACTATTCACAATCTTTAAATATAAGCCATATTTTCATAACACGTCATTTACAATCTATATATATCCAGTACATGTTTAGATAATGTCTTTTTGATTTTTCTCTCCGATTTTATGATCATATTTTTCAGTATCTCCTGACTGAAACATACTGTGGATAAAAAACATCGCTAAAATGAAACCCGCATAGATCAGGATGAAGGAGAGAGAAAAAGCGTCTGCTGATTGTAAGAGAGCTCTGAGCAGCCTGATTGGGTTCAGCACATCCCAGCTGTTGAATCTGAGAAATCGTCCTATGTATATCCCTATGCCCGATAAAAGTGCTATCAGTATGATGAAGGGAATTCTTTGCACTCTTTTTTTCCTGTGGATCATGTCAAGAAATATCCCTGATGATTCCAGTGCTGCCAGAAGCGCGTAGAATGCGCCTAGACCGATAATCAGGAGTCTGGCCCATAAATATATATCCATGCTGTATCGGGTTCCGTCAAGCCCGCTGTATGGCTCCACAGGCACGACCCAGATCATTGGATGGTTTGTGATGTGGATAAAGTCGGTAACCATATAGAAGGCATTGGGAAGAAACAGTATCCAGAAAACAGTGAGCAGTCTCTTCATCCAGATATTCTCCTTCTTTTCGGCCAAGCATATCATAACAAAAGGCACAGTGCTCAGTATCACATTCCAGACCAGCATAAGATAGAGGAAATCACTTTCCCTAAGCATCATATAAACACAGGATGCTCCGTAAATCAGAATAAACAGCAGCATCTTCCAGTAATTCTTCAATTTTCTGTCCCCCATTTAAAAAGATTTTTCTTATTTACACGATAAGGCCTGCTTTGAGTTTATATGTATCAAAAAAGTTACCTGAAAAAAGAAAAAGCAGGTATTTTTCCTGCTCTGATGTTCTAAGTTATTTGTTTGTATCAATAAATTTCCAGCCGTTCTTGAAATAATCCCATCCGGACAGTACAGTGAAAAACACTGCAACATACATAGCCACTGGCGGGAATATGGTGAAGAATGAATCAAGAAACGGTGCACTCTGGAATAGGTTCATGAGATACTCTTCCTGTGTGGAAATCAGTTTGATCAGCATTGAAATGATTGCAATAATCTGAGTAGTGGTTTTGATCTTTCCCCATATACTTGCTGCGATAACTACATTCTCGCTTGCTGCAATGGTACGTAGACCTGAAACCGCAAATTCTCTGGCGATGATCAGTACAGCAATCCATGCTCCGATGAGGTTGAACTCTACAAGAGCAATCAGTGCCGATGTGACCAGAAGTTTATCTGCAAGGGGATCCATAAACTTTCCAAAATTTGTGATGAGGTTGTCCCTTCTTGCGATCTTACCATCCAGGTGGTCTGTATATGCCGCTATAATAAATACTATAGTTGCCAGGGTGACGTTGTATGGGATTTCCTTGACTGATACAAGAATCAGAAAAACCGGAACCAGAATAACTCTAAATAAGGTCAGTTTATTTGGTAAATTCATATTATCCACTCCAAACACAAGTTTTCTCATTTATTTTTTATCTTTGTCTCTGGATGACCATCCAGCTTCAGTATTATCTATTCATATCTTCTCACATTATTCCCGTTTTAACAAGAACTACTCATTATCCAGATCATATTCATTTATGAGGACTTGTCTCGGTTTAGAGCCATCTCTTCCTGAAATCACTCCTCTGTCTTCAAGTTCATCCATGATCCTCGCTGCACGGTTGTATCCGATCCTCATCTTTCTCTGCAGAAATGAAGTTGAAGCCTGCTGGTTTTCAACGACAACTTTGACTGCTTCAAGATAAAGCTCATCGCCGTCATCAGATTCCCCCGCTTCATTTCTTCCCTTTTCGATATGGTTGATGATGTCTTCGTCGTAGGAAAGCTGATCTTTGTGCACCTTGATTCTGGAAACGATTGCCTCCACTTCTTCCTCTGAGATGAAAGCACCCTGAACTCTTTTCGGTTTCTGTTCACCCACAGGGTAGTAAAGCATATCTCCTTTACCCAGAAGCTTTTCTGCTCCTCCCGAATCCAGAATGGTTCTGGAGTCGATCGCAGAGGAGACCGCGAAGGAAATTCTCGATGGAATGTTGGCTTTGATGACACCGGTAATGACATCCACAGAAGGTCTCTGTGTAGCTATAACAAGGTGCATACCCGCAGCTCTTGCCATCTGCGCAAGTCTTGCGATATAGTCTTCCACTTCGTTTGCAGATACCATCATAAGATCCGCAAGCTCATCAACAATGATGACAATATATGGGAGGCTCTGCAGTTCTTTCTTCTTTTTACAGAGATCATTAAATCCTTCAATGTTTCTCACACCGTACTCGGCAAAGGACTGATATCGTCTCGTCATTTCATTGACCGCCCAGTTAAGTGCTCCTGCAGCCTTCTTCGGGTCTGTTACGACCGGGATAAGGAGATGAGGAATACCGTTATAGACATTCAGCTCGACGACCTTAGGATCCACCATCAGCAGTCTGGCATGCTCAGGATCATACTTGTAGAGTATGGATATGATCAGTGAATTGATACATACACTCTTACCTGAACCTGTAGCTCCGGCAATGAGCACATGCGGCATCTTTGACAGATCACCGATGATCGATTCTCCAGATATATCCTTTCCAAGAGCAACGGATATTTTACTTGTGCTCCTCTGGAACTTCGAGTCTTCGATAACTTCTCTCAGATATACTGGCGTTGTCTCCTTGTTTGGTATCTCGATGCCCACCGCCGCTTTTCCGGGGATCGGCGCTTCTATTCTTACCCCTCTGGCTGCTAGAGCCAGTGCAATGTCATCAGACAGATTGACGATTCTTGAGACCTTTACACCAGCTTTCGGCTGCAGCTCATAACGGGTTACTGAAGGTCCCTTGGAAACATTGATCACCCTCGCTTCAACCCCGAATGACATCAGTGTCTCCTCAAGTTTCTTCGCATTTTCGATGATCTCGTTTCGGTCTTCATTGGCGAGCATTCCTTTGATGTTCTGCTTCAGCAGAGCGATCTCAGGAAACTCATACTGCGGTTTTTCGAATTCTTCCAGGCCAATCTGGCTGCCCTCAATTTTTTCTTCGTCTCTTGCAGTTTCTTTTCTCTTTTCTTCTGTGATTCTCGGTTTCTCGGTTTTCTGCTTAGGCTGATTCTCCTCTACTGATTTTTCATCTGCTATTGGATCTGCAGAAGCAGGTTCAGGCCTGATTTCCGCATTTTTCCCGATGATGTGGATCTCTCGGGACAGATCATCTTCCTTAGAAAGAACCCTCTCCAGACCGTCATTTTCGTCAAGATCGAGATTGACAAAAGGAGATCTGGTTTCCTTTGCAGGAACAGCAGTTTCAGACGGAAGAATCTGATCCTGAGTTCCTTCAGCGTGATTCATCATATCGAGAATCTTCAGCTTATCCTGGATCTTCTTTTCCTCAGAATCGTCTTTCTTCAGTTCCTTAAGAGCCTGAGCCTCTTCTCTTTTCACAGCAATTTTTGAAGATGCATCGCGCCTCGCCTGATTGCTCTTTCTCAGCATATCGTAGATGGTTGTGTTGAACACAAGTATGATGCCTACCACATACAGACATCCGGCAATGATGTAGGTACCAAGAGGGCCGAGAAGTCGGTAAAACGGAACGGCGATTGAAAGACCAAGTATTCCGCCATGATTGATGTCATTGATGTTCATCAGATTTCTGAGGGTCACCATGAAGCCTTCTCTATGTACAGACTCCATCCGATTAAGTGAAAGAAGCATAGCTGTTGTAACGACCATAAGAAGGAATCCATAAGTCTTCTTGTTCGAGAAAATCCAAGGTCTTCTTATGATGAGCGCAGTGCCCATAAGAAGAAAAATAAAGGGAAATATATAAGACATGATTCCGAGTATGGCAACAAGAACCTCTTTTATGGATTCTCCAAGTATGCCCACACTTCCTGAAAGCATTGAGATGAGGGAAAAAATACCCAGACCTAAAAAAGTAAGGCCAATGAGTTCCTGATAAAAATATTTTCTTTTTTCGTCTGCTGTTTTTACGACTGTTTTTCCGCGTGTTCTTTTACCCGCAGTTCTGGCTGCAGGTTTTTTTCCGGCGGAAGTAGATGTTTTCGTGCCTGATGCTGACCCGCTTCTTTTTACAGGGGTCTTTTTATTACTGGTTGTTTCTTTCAAAAAAACTACCTCCACAATCTCTCTAGATTCGATATCATCTATATTCTATCACATTCTGCAAGCCATTTAAAATGATTCGGAAACTGAGTAGTCGTGAAAATTGTTGACAATATTTAGCCTTGTGATACTATTATGTTATACGATATATCGCAATACATAATAAAGGAGGTTTTCTTATGTCTTATACAGGAGGTCCCATGACTGAAGCCATGTACTACGTCCTTCTCACTCTAATGTATCCAAATCACGGTTATCAGCTCATGCAGGAGATCAGCGAGATTTCAGGGGGTAGAGTCAAGATGGGGCCAGGAACCCTGTACGGCCTTCTAAACCGCATAGAAGAGGAAGGTCTCATTGCCAAAGAAAGTGATGACGGCAGAAGGAAAACCTACAGAATCACCCTTTACGGAAAAGAGCAGCTCTACAAAGAATATGAGAGGCTGAACAGAATGATCTCAGATGGAAAAATTATTGGAGACTGGAGGCCAGGCAGTGTTAAATAAGTTCAGCTACAGACCAACACTACTTTCCCCGTATGACTTTGAAAAGATGGAAAAATGGCTGGAAGCTCAGTCAGAAAAAGGACTGCATCTATCAAAGTTCGGTCAAAGTTTTACCCGCTTTAAGCGTGGTGAACCTGAAAAGCGAACCTACAAGATAGACTACTTTGATGAGGTATCAAATGAAGAACGATTGAGTTTCTATGCTGATTCAGGCTGGCATTACGCATCAAAATTCCAAGATGGCACGCACATTCTCTATGCGATGAAAGATGAGAATTTTATTCCTCTTCATACAGACCCTTTAGAAGAAAGCATCCAGTTGAAGAAAATCATCGGAATACTCAATAGAAGAACACTTTATCTCTTCCTATTCTCCCTATTTATGGTCCTTGTGAAGATTGCTTTAATTAACAGTTATGACGGTCTTGGATCATTTCTTGTTAAAAATGTGACTGGTAATGATATCTTTTGGATTCTCTATCCTCTGTTCCTGATGATTACTCCCCTATCTCACAAAAGAAAAGTTTTAAAGAAAATCAGGGAACTTGAAACCGGATCACACGTGAAAGAAAAAGGCGACAGGTGGAAGAAGACACGCCTAATAAGCGGAATTTTATTCGTATCCTATTTTCTTGCAGCGTTTCTTTTAGTGACTTGGCCGCCCGACGATGAGATAATTTACTTCCAAGATGGCAGATATGTGGCAAATGATGAGTATTACAGCAGACTTCCACTACTTTCAATGGCAGATTTACGTGAACCTGCTGAAGTTGATGGATACTTCAGCTCTCAGCGCACTCTATTTGCCCATGATATTCATCAAGCCATTTCCTACTCGACTGATGAAAAAGAGAATCAGCTGCCCGAGGAAACCCTCACTTCAGAACTGTATATCTTAAAACTGACAGCGCTTGCTGGAAAAATGGCGGATGAAATGATGGAGACAGACGGCCTTTCTTCGTGGAGAGAGATTGATTCAGATATTCCCGAAAAGTTCTATATCCGATATGATGGAGATGGGAAGGAGCTCATTGCTTTACACAATAATCTTGTAGTGAATTCATACTACCGAGGTGCAAGAAGTGAAGAGGAAGTGATCGATTCATTTATCAGGAAATTCAAAAATAACTACGATAATTAAGGAGGTTTTATTATGGCAAAAGATGATGACCGCTTCATTAAGATATTCAGTCAGGGAAAACTCAACGTGACTGAAATATGGGTGGACAGGGAAACTGGTGTTAACTATCTCTACCACATGTCCGGCTATTCAGGTGGACTCACCGTAATGGTGGACCAGAATGGAAAACCCATTGTAACACCAGTATCCAATTACCCCTACTAACACAAAACCCTATGCCTCGGCATAGGGTTTTATCATTCTTAGAATGTGATTTAAGATCATACTGCATAAAAAGAAACGGGATAGCCTAAGCTACCCCGAAACTGATTATTCTTCTGTTTTTTCAGCTTGTTCAGCTTTTTCTTTCTTTTCCATATCCATAAGTGCATCTCTTCTTGAAAGGTTGATTCTACCCTGCTGGTCGATTTCTGTAACCTTAACCAGGATTTCATCGCCCACTTCAACAACATCTTCCACTTTTTCCACTCTCTTGACATCGAGCTTGGAGATATGAACAAGACCTTCCTTGTTAGGCAGAATCTCGACGAAAGCTCCAAATGGCATGATCTTGATGACCTTACCAAGATAGATTTCGCCAGGAACAACTTCCTTGACGATTCCTTCGATGATCGCCATGGCTTTCTTGACCATGTCGATATCCGGACCGCCGACAAATACCTTACCTGTATCATCGATATCGATCTTAACGCCTGTTTCAGCGATGATCTTGTTGATGACCTTACCGCCTGAACCGATGACGTCTCTGATCTTGTCAGGGTTGATGTTCAGTGTGTAGATCTTAGGTGCATACTGTGAAACTTC
>DAMDIS010000048.1:0-3114 GCA_032100885.1 Proteiniclasticum sp. | reverse complement strand
TTGCTTCTTTCAGTGCGCCATCCATAACTTCAAGAATTTCCATTCTTGCGGTCTTGGCATCCATAATGGATTTTCTGATACACTCAGGTGAAAGTCCGGCAATTTTGGTATCTACCTGAATCGCAGTAATTCCTTCTGTGGTTCCTGCAACTTTGAAGTCCATGTCGCCGAAGAAGTCTTCAACGCCCTGAATATCTGTTACAACTTCTTCCATGGAAAGATCATCTGTTGTGAACAGTCCCATGGCAATACCTGCAACTGATCTCTTAAGCGGAACACCCGCATCAAGAAGTGCAAGTGTGGATGCACATACAGAAGCCTGTGATGTGGAACCGTTTGAGGACAGAATCTCAGATACTCTGATGGTGTATGGGAATGTTTCTTCATCTGGAATAACTGGTTCAAGAGCTTTCTCAGCTAATGCGCCATGTCCGATTTCTCTTCTTCCTGGTCCTCTCATCGGTCTTGTTTCACCTACTGAGTATGATGGGAAGTTATAGTGATGGATGTAACGCTTGCTTTCTTCTTCACTCACACCGTCAAGGATCTGAATGTCTCCGATTGCACCAAGTGTTGTAACCGCCATAACCTGTGTTGAACCTCTTGTGAAGATTCCTGATCCGTGTGTTCTTGGCAGTATTGCCACTTCAGCGGATAGATCTCTGATCTGGTCAAATCTTCTTCCATCGATTCTCTTATGTTCAAGAATCGCCATATCTCTTACAGTCTCTTTCTGAAGCATGTAGAGTGTTTCGGCGATATCGCTCTTTCCTTCTGGATATTTTTCTCCGAAAGCTTCCTGGACCTTAGTTTTCACCTCATCCATCTTAGCGCCTCTTTCAGACTTGTCGACGATATGCATCGCTTCAGCGACCATTTCTCCGGCAAAAGCACGAACTTCTGTTTCGATGTTCTGATCTAGAGTATATAGTACCGGTTCCTTCTTTTCTTTACCATACGCTGCAGCGATTTCCTTCTGCATCCTGATAATCGGCTGACAGGCTTCGAATCCATAATCGATTGCAGCGATCATTGTCTCTTCATCGATTTCCTTTGCGCCTGCTTCAATCATCATCACTCTGTCTTCAGTAGCACATACTGTAAGTGTCAGTGAACTGGCTTCTCTTTCCTTTGATGTAGGGTTAAGGACAAACTCTCCGTCAACATATCCGACCATAACCGCAGCAAGTGGGGTTGTGTATGGGATTGAAGAAATAAGCAGCGCAAATGTCGCCGCATTGATTGCCAGTATTTCAGGCAGATTGTCGTTTTCTACAGAAAGAACTGTACAGACAACCTGTACGTCATTTCTGAATCCCTTGGGGAACAGCGGTCTTAAAGGTCTGTCGATCGCTCTTCCTGAAAGGATGGCCTTCTCGGAAGGTCTTCCTTCTCTTTTGATGAAGCCTCCTGGAATCTTACCTACTGCATACATCTTTTCTTCGTAATCCACTGCAAGCGGGAAGAAGTCTATACCGTCTCTTGGTTTTTCTGATGCATTGGCATTAACCATGACCACTGTATCTCCATAATTCATGAAGATCGCAGCATCAGAAAGCATTCCTCTTTCTCCGAACTCGATACCGAAATTTCTTCCAGCTACTTGAATTTCCTGTTTAATTTGCATTGATTCATCTCCTTCATAAGCGTTCAGAGATTTCATGAGATTCCTGTATCCGATAGATTTTTTAAAAATCAGAAGATCAACGCATTGCATCCTTTGATTTTTAAAAAATATCAGATGGTTTATCTGATGAAATCCGGGCAGCTCATGAAGCCGGTTCATAACTGATCTACTGAAACAGGCTTTTCCATGAAAAGCATTAACTCCAGTATATACTAAAAGCCTGCTTCAGAAAAGCAGGCTCAGAGTACATTTTGTAATTATCTTCTGATTCCCAGCTTAGCTATGATGTCTCTGTATCTTTCGATATCCTGAGCCATCAGGTAGTTAAGAAGTCCTCTTCTCTGACCAACCATCATAAGAAGTCCTCTTCTTGAATGGTGATCCTTTTTGTGCATCTTAAGATGTCCTGTCAAAGAGTTGATCCTCTCTGTGAGCAGTGCGATCTGCACTTCTGGTGAACCTGTGTCACCTTCATGTCTTGCGTGTTCCTGGATGATTTCCAGTTTTCTTGCCTTATCCATTTTGCTATACCTCCTGATCAATTATCCCCAATGACCATGTTAAAAGACAGCAAACCTAATAACATAGTTCATGGTTCGTTACGTATTATACCACACCATAAGCGGTTCTGCAATTATAAAAGGGTGGAAATTTCCTGTTCTCTTGCGTACTGTTCATCCTTTTTCAGCTGCTCTACAAGCTCATCCAGTGTGGCGTATTTTTCTTCATCTCTCATATATTCCACGAAGTAAAGTTTGACTTCTTCACCATAGATCTCGCGGTCAAAATCGAGAATGAAAGTTTCTATACTCAAGTTCTTTCCATCCACTGTCGGGTTATACCCTACAGATGTTATGCTTTTATGGAGTTTTCCTTCGATCATGATATTCGTATAATACACACCTGTTTTAGGGATGACATACTTCGTATCATAACTCATATTTGCGGTTGGGAAGCCGAGCTTTCTTCCAAGCTTCTTTCCGCCGATAATGGTTCCTCTAAGCATAAACGGTTCAAAAAGGAGTTTGTTGGCTTCTCTCATTTCACCTTTTAAAATCAGGTTTCTGATCCGTGTGCTGCTGATGACATCGTCATTGCTCAGTGCGGCATCCATGATAAAAAGCTTAAATCCGTATTTATCTGCCATTGCCTTGAGCGTTTCCACATTGCCTTTGTTCTGGTATCCATACTTATAGTTGAATCCCACGACAAATCCCTTGGCATTGAAGTCATTGATCAGACTCAAGATGAACTCTTCAGCCTCTGTCTTCATATACTCCATTGTGAATGAAACAAAGATCGTCACATCCACGCCTTTTGCCTTGAGCAGATGGATTTTCTGTTTGTTGTCCATGAGCAGTTTTGGTGCAAGCTCCGGTTTTGCTATAGTCAGCGGATGATTCTTGAAGGTATATACGGCACTTTTGAGGCCATCGGCCATGGCTTCATCTACAACTTTATTGATCAGAGTCATATGTCCTTTATGT
>DAMDIS010000047.1:17774-18261 GCA_032100885.1 Proteiniclasticum sp. | reverse complement strand
CTTCTCGACGGTATCACATATGCGGGACTGAACCTCATCGGAACGGCCAATAACCATTCCATGGATACAGGTTTTGACGGAATCATGAAAACGGTAGAAGAACTGGAAAAAAGAAATCTAGAATTTGTGGGTACACACAAAGATCCTGAAGCAAAGAAATACCAGGTGAAAACCATAAAAGGCATGAAACTCGGAATTGCGGCGTACAGTACAGCCTATTTCAACTCAGGCGGTGTTGTCATCAACAACATCAGTTCATCAGGAATGGAGAAACACGTGAATTATATGGAGCTGACAAGTTCAGAAAAAGCCTTTGAACGACTGAAACCGGTGATCGATGATATGAAGGCAGAGGGTGTGGAGTTCATCATTCTTATCCTTCACTGGGGCAACGAATACGAAAAGAAAGCAAACAGCCATCAGAGGGATCTGGCAGAACTTCTCATCAATGAAGGCGTCGATCTGATTCTTGGCTCACATCCTCACA
>DAMDIS010000047.1:13521-17764 GCA_032100885.1 Proteiniclasticum sp. | reverse complement strand
AACTGAGGACGGTCTGGATGAAGGTCTCGTGGTATATTCCATGGGTAATTTCCTCTCAAACCAGCGTAATGAAATCCTCAATATGACCGGTACAGAGGATGGCCTGATTTCAAGAGTAATTCTCAAACGCGATTCTTCCGGAAAAGTTGTCATCAGAAATGCACAGTACATTCCGACTTGGGTCAGCCGTGTCGAAAAAGGCGAGTCGTTCATTTATGAAATTATCCCCATAGGAGTGGATCCCATAAAGACTTCACAGATATATAAAACGGATGTGGAAAGCCTCTCTGAATCACTTAAGAACACTCTGTCTGTTCAGAGTGACCCTAGAATTACCCAGTTCGATTTTCTTGAATAACAACGCAAAGCCTCATGCTCTTTAGGAGCATGAGGCTTTGCATTTTAATGTTATTGGATTTCTTTTGTAAACTGTTCCAGAAGGCTCTGGATTTTCCTTTCTCTAGAAGGATTCTTCCAGTCAATTATACCGCTGTCGAGAACGATTCCTCCCCTCTCTTCCACGAAATTCTTCATCTGACTTATGGCAGAATTTCCACCCATGAAGGCAAACGGGAAAAAATGTGTAACGAACATATACACCTTCCGGTTCTTAAGGCTGCTCTGATCAAAATAGGCTTTCAAAACCGGGCTCATGGAAAATCCCCTAACTGGTCCTGCCATGACAATAGTATCAAACTCGGTAAGGTCAAGTCTCTTCCTGAAGTTGATTCTAGCTAGATCCATCTCATTTTTATTCTCTCCACCAGATGGTTCAATTTTCTCAAGATATACACTAACCCCCCGTTTTTCAAGGTTGTCCTTCAGTCTCTCCGCTACGGAAAGTGTGTTTCCTGTGAGAGAATGAACAATTATGGCCGTTTTCATATTAAATCCCCCCCTATCTGTTCGCCAGTGCATCTTCAACTGCTTTCAGAATGACCATGCTGCTGTAGGTAGCACCCGATACAATATCAACATCAAGACTCTGCTCTTTAATAATCTCATCTGTAATTTCTTCTGCTTTTTCGCCTTTTCCGTTATCATGCTTTAGAATTGCAATCTTGGTCATTTTATGATCCTTGATCTCAACATTAAGCTTGACTGTAACAGGGAAAGCTTTATAGTCACCGTCATAGCTGCCATCGTCAAGATCTTCCAGGCTGATGTTTCCAACCGGTTCTTTCACGAGCTTATCAAGATTTGCAGATTGACGATTATATAACAGAAAACCGCCCGCAATGATGACCGCCGCAAAAACAAGAATATAGTTTCTCCACCGCTTCTTTTTCACAACCAAACCTTCTTTCTTAAATATTTATGCAGAATCTGAATTCTACAAGAATCATTATAATACAAATTTTTCAATTATAAATTAATTTAAGATAAAAATATCACAATAAATTTGAGATACTGACTAAAAACATCCAATTATCCTGTCAAATTAAAAATCCCAGACTACGGATGCAGTCTGGGAATCGTTTGTATTTTTATTCAGCAAGTACAAATTCATTGACATATGCACCACAAAGTGGACATATCCAGTCTTCAGGCAGGTCTTTAAAAGAAGTTCCCGGTTCAACTCCACTGTCGGCATCACCAAGTTCAGGATCGTAGATATACCCGCAGATTACACAAATGTATCTTTCCATATCATTACCTCCATTATCTTTTGTTTATATCCTGATTATAGGCTATCCTCTGTATAACTTCAATGAAACACGTTCAGATTTTACATTTGACAAGCAGCTGATCCGTATACAACGATATTTGGCGCTGCTTGGGATTTAATCTTTTCCAGAAAAAAACATCTCCAAAATCTTGCGATTTCAAAGATGCTTTTTTAATGGTAGCGGGGGCAGGACTTGAACCTACGACCTTCGGGTTATGAGCCCGACGAGCTACCAACTGCTCCACCCCGCGTTAAGGTACTGATTACTGAGTACATACCTATTCTAACGGAGAAGTTTGCGATTGTCAAACTTCTTATGGCGGAAATGGCTATTTGAGACCATCCTGGGGCGGTGGGTATCAATCTACCCAGTATTTCCCCGATTAATTGCGAATAAGAGGTATTCCTTCTTCTACAAGCCAGCATCTCACATGATGATCCGGAGCAGCTTCTTTCAGATCCGGCAGCGACTGACGGCACTTATCCATGGCATATGGGCAGCGGTTTGAAAACCTGCACCCTTCAGGAAATTCCGAGGGATGCGGAACATAGCCTTCGATGGCATTAAGTCTGCCTTTGGCCTCCCCCTTCCCTGGCATACATTCAATCAGTCCTATGGTGTAGGGATTCATGGGATGAGCAAACAGTTTTTCTTTCGGCGCCTTTTCCATAATTTTTCCGCAGTACATCACGCATACATCATGAGCCATATCTTCAACGACACCCAGATCATGGGTATTGAGAATCATGGCCATCTGTTTCTCATCCTGCAGCTTCTTCAAGAGATCAAGAATTTCCGCCTGAATGGTTACATCGAGAGCGGTTGTGGGCTCATCGGCTATAAGGATCTTTGGTTCGCAGGAAATTGCCATGGCGATCATGATCCTCTGTCTCATTCCGCCGCTGAACTGCTTCGGAAGATCTCCATACCTTTTCTTCGCATCGGGTATGCCGACATCAGTCATCAGTTTCATCGCTTTTGCTCTGATTTCTTTTTTCGAACCTTTCTTATGGATATAAAGTGCTTCTTCAATCTGCCTGCCCACAGGTATCAGAGGATTTAGGGTAGACATGGGATCCTGGTAGATCATGGCGATTTCGTTGCCTCTTATCTTCTGCATATCCTTTTCCTTCATCTTGAGAAGGTCGCCTTTTGCTTCTCCATTGAATAACGCTTCACCATCTATGATTTTTCCTGGATGATCGACAAGTTTCATTACACTGAGGACCAGAACGCTTTTCCCGCTGCCTGATTCTCCGATAATGGCAAGTGTCTTGTTTTTGTCCAGCGTAAAACTCACATCATCTACAGCCGGAAGCTCTTCACCGTCAAGATAAAAGTATGTTTTTATGTTTTTTACATCTAGAAGTGTCATTTTTCCCTCCTTTTCCCTTCCTCACTGCAAATCAGGATTTGACCTGAGGAATCACTACATCTTTGAGAACATTGAATAATAGAAGTATGAAAAAGTATACGACTGCCATAATGGTCATGAAATAGCTGAAAGCCATATTGCCCTGCACCGGGTCAATCCGGCTGGAAGTATAAAACTCGATCATATGGTAGCCGATCCCTCTGTAGTAGAAAAGTCTCTCGACAATAATAAGACTTGAAAACATCAGTGCAAGTATCGTTGGAAATACAGAAAGAACCTCGTAAACCACACTCTTCATCAGATGGTTTTTTATGATTCTCAGCCTTGAACATCCTTTACCTCTTGCTGCAAGGATGTAGGGCTTGGAAAAGCCTTCTTCTATGGCTGTAGCCGTAGTTCTTGCAACATAGGCAGCTGGAAGAATCGAGATGGACAGGATGGGATAAATCGAATTATACCAGAACTGATCACCTTTAAACTCTATGGGTCCTATTCCAAGAAATGTCATACCGTTTTTGAACAGATACAGCGCAAGCATCTGAACAAGTCCAATGGTCAGAATATCCGGTACCGAGAGAGTAATAAGTGACTGGAGCATTTTGAAGGTTCCTGTCCGATCTCTCTTTCTGCTGTCAATTATTCCTTTGGGTATACCGATCACGACTGCAAGAACCATACCGAAAAAAAGAACAATGCCGCTTCGTCTTGCCGCTGACGTGAAGATGTTGCCTACTGTTTCTCCAAGGATTTCCAGTTCTTTCACTTTTCCGGAGATGACAAAATCGAAATTTGTCCTGATTGCACCGAAAATATCCGTCATAGGCATATTGGGGCGATAACTTCCTTTTTCATATATGATGTCAAAATTAATGGGTATACCGGTAATGATGATCACACCCGCGATCACCGAGAACAGAAGCAGGACATTACCCAGAATGATTTTAAATAGCTTTTTTTGCCTTATGTTCATCATAACCTCCAGATGTTTTCTCATTAAGGATAGAGATGGCACGCCACTTTTCTTCCTTCTTTCTCAGTAAGTACAGGGATACTTTCCTTGCAGATATCCATGGCATATGGGCACCTTGTATGAAAGGCGCAGCCTGCAGGAAGATTTATCGAACTTGGTATCTCACCTTCAATTCTTCTTCTTTCCATGATTTTGTGCTCCCCTTGACCAGGTACTGCAGCAATGAGC
>DAMDIS010000047.1:12654-13511 GCA_032100885.1 Proteiniclasticum sp. | reverse complement strand
CGCTTTTGTGTAGGGATGGAGAGGCTGTTCAAAAACCTCTTCGCTTTTGCCTGTTTCAACAATCTTCCCCAGGTACATGATGGCCACCCGGTCACTGACATGCTTGATGACATGGAGATCATGGGCGATAAACAGATAGGACAGACCAAATTCTTTCTGAAGATCGAGGGTGAGATTGAGGATCTGGGACTGAACAGATACATCCAGTGCAGATACAGGTTCATCACAGACTATGAATCTCGGTCTGGTGGACAGAGCTCTGGCTATACCGATTCTCTGGCGCTGTCCTCCACTGAATTCATGGGGAAACTTTCTTGCTGAGGCCTTGTCAAGGCCGACAAGTTCGAGAAGCCTGTGCACTTCCTTTTTGTATTCAAGCGGTGCTACGATTTTATGAATCTGCAGAGGCTGAATAAGAATATCCTCTATGGTCATCTTGTAGTCCAGTGCGGAATACGGGTTCTGAAAAACCATCTGCAGATCTTTTCTGATCTTCCTGAAATCCCGGTTTGAAATTGTGCTGATGTCTTTTCCATCCAGAAGGATGGAGCCCGACGTGGGTTCGAGAAGTCTTAGAACCAGTCGTCCAGTAGTAGATTTACCACTTCCTGATTCACCTACAAGACCTAAAGTTTCTCCATTCCCTACAGTAAAGTCTATCCCGTTGACAGCGTGTACCACTTCAGGTTCATCACCGAAGAGGCTGTTTTTTGTTACAAAGTGTTTTTTCAGATTCCTGACTTCTATCATATCTCTCTCCTTATTTCTGCCATCATGGCTTCTCTCCCATGAGATATGGATTCATGGTAAGACTGTCCAGCACGACCTGTCCGATGTTATTCAGATTATCTCTGTTC
>DAMDIS010000047.1:11740-12644 GCA_032100885.1 Proteiniclasticum sp. | reverse complement strand
TCTGTTCAGATTTTCCAGACGGTCTTTATCCGTACCCATTTCATGCACGTGCGACTGTCCTATGCCGACTGTAAAGAAAGCATTGAGTCTCAGATTCAGTGCAGAACGGGTCACCATATCAAATACGCCTAGGCTGGAACTGCTGCTGGTATTTGAATAGATGCTCTGAAATCTTCTGTAGGGAACTTTCATGTCTTTCAGCATTTTCTCCATCTGTGTACCGATGAGATAGGACGGCTTTCTGCCCCCCTGCGCCGGGAAAGTGACAAGCGAAAGGTCTTTTCCTTTCCCGAGTCCGGCAAAATCGATTTCGTAGTAGTAGTATCCTCCATCGACCACCATATCAATGGTCTTCATTTCTTCATGATGATAATAGGATGAACCGTCTTCCGGTGTAATCTTTTTGATTTCAATCTGATTATCCCAGAATACAAAGGAGACCGATCTGCTTAGGGAAGACAGACCTGATACTTCTCTGGCCACTTCAAGTGATGTGGCGGCAGGTGTTGCAGTCATAATTGAACTGCCTTCGCCATGAGCGTAGATTCCATCATAGGATGCACCGATGACAATGGTCTCCCCCGGTTCTTCCTTGGTGTGTTCATCCCCAGGAAGAAACGCCTCGATTATCCTTCCCTCATACTCCGGCAGCTTGGGATAACTGAAGGCAACTTCAACTTCAGAGGGACCATTTAGCAGTTCTTCCCTCAGATCTTTGAAAGGCAGAATCGTGTGCGTCTTGTGCAGATGGGCATTGCTGATTGATTCATAATCATCGAGCAGCATAAACTGAAGTGTATATTCACGGGCTGAATCTTTTTCACCAAACACATTTTTCCCTCTCATATTGTTTTCACTGAAAGGTGAGCCGGTTGAAGAAAGAAACTCTCTGATATATCTTTCC
>DAMDIS010000047.1:11184-11730 GCA_032100885.1 Proteiniclasticum sp. | reverse complement strand
AAAAGTCAGTGCCCTCCGGAACATCTGTAAGGTTTTCCGCATCTGTGGCAATTCCCTTATAAAAGAAGTCAGTACCATCGGCTTCAATCAGTTCATCCCTGCTGAGCGAAAAGATGGTGAAATCTTCATGCAGTCTGAAGATTTTAACCGTACCGTCCTTAGCCAAGACTTTGATTTCACCTTCAGAAACAGTCATTGGTGCCATGACCTTGAGGTTCTCGACACTCTCATCTCCCTCATAGTAACTGATATTCATGGTGCTTACTTCATATCCGTATGACTTCATCGATTCGATGATATAGTTCCCGGCTTCATATCCTCCTCTGCTCCCACTGACTCTTCCTTCAAACTCTGGGGCAGATAATGCAATGACCTGGTCAATGGCGTTATCCGTCTGAAACGGGACTAAACTGTCATATCTCGGTACAAAGAGATAGACCATAACGAGGCAGACTGCCCCCAGTTTCAGAAGCACCGGTCTGTAGTACTTTCTGAACTCTTTAATCTGAAGATACAGAAGTCTGGGCGAAAGCATTGCAAATCCCT
>DAMDIS010000047.1:5087-11174 GCA_032100885.1 Proteiniclasticum sp. | reverse complement strand
AAGCTGATGATTCTTGAATTTCTCTTCTGAAACTCCATACGCAGACCTTCACCAAGAAGATTGATGCCCATGATGGCAGCAGCAAAGAACAGTACCGGATACAATGAAGCCCACCAGACCTCCTCAAATCTCATGACGTCAGAGGTGATTCGGGACAGCATACCGCCCCATTCCGGTTCAAGCCCCATCTGATAATTCGCTCTGAAAGCCATAGCCTTGATTTCTCTTGTCGTTCCGACAAATACATAGAGTACAGCCAGCTGCGCCACAAGAAAGAGCGCCATGGCCATCTCTTTAAAAAACAGACTTACCCCGGCAGGGATAACATGAGGAAGGACATTCTGAAAAACGATCTGAAGCCTCGTTTTTCCGATGGCTATTTCACCTTCTATGAAGTCCTCGTCCATAATTCTTCTTGTGATATCTTCAATCATACCGGCAAGTTTGGACCAGCCAACTATAGTCAGCACAATGGCAAAGGCAAAAATCGACTTCTCCATCTGCATTCTGTAAAAGTAATTGAAATTCAGCACAACAAAACTGAAAATCAGAATCGGCACAGCACTGAAAAATGTACTGAAGAACTTAATGATCTGGCTGACTGTTCTGCTGCCCATTCCAGAAAGGATGCCCAGCGGAAGTGCAATCAGCATCCTGAAGAGTGCAATGAGAAAGCCAAGTCTCATGGTATTTTTCGTTCCGTAAACAAGTCTGGCGTAGATGTCTCTTCCCGCATCATCTGTACCCATGACATTGATACTGTTCGGTCTCATGGGATTGACCGACAGCTCTTCAACAAGCTCTCCATCTTTCATGTACTCGATATATCTGGGTGGCTCTTCATGTATGGGATCCCTCGAAGTAAAGATCTGAGGGAAGTAGGTCAGGATCAGTAAAAGGATCAGAATCACTCCACCCAGTAAAAGCGGATAATTGATTTTCTTCATAGTTCTCCTCCAGATGATGCAACACTCTTTCTATTCTGAAAATATTCGATGCTAACAGTATAACATAGTTCTACTTATGCTATAGCTTTGACAGTTACAATTTTGAAATTATCGGAACAGATTAATGGAAATAGGATATCGTGTTTTCATGATTCGAATAAACATCTGATGTACAGCATATCATTCATGGTAAAATAGAAGCATACACTCACCTCAGCATTCATGATTTAAATAATACAAGGAGGCTGCTATGCGTCTGCTTTTAAAAAACGGAAAAATCTATCAGACCAGGAATAATTTTACCCATGCCTTATATATCGAAAATGGAGTCATTGTCTCCACCGGGCAGGAAGCCATGAAAACGGAACAGGACTTATCTCCACATGAGGTTGAAGATCTTCATGGAAAAACAGTGGTCCCGGGATTTAATGATGCACATCTTCACTTCTACCAGTCTGGTCTTTCCCTTTCCACTGTGAATCTCTACGACTCTTCTTCTGTGGAAGAAGTCATAAGAAGAGGCACAGACTATCTCAGTATGCAGCCTGAATCCTCGAAACCCATAGTGGGAAGAGGATTCAATCAGGATCATTTCACAGAAAAAAGACTTCCTGATAAAAGAGACCTGGACAAAGTGACTACAGACAGACCGGTCATTTTCACAAGGACATGCAGTCATCTGGCTGTCATCAACTCAAAGGCACTGGATATGCTGGATCTTTCGAATCCCCTTCCTGAAGTTTCCGGTGGTCAGATCGACATCGGTCCTGACGGAAAGCCTAACGGAATCTTTCGCGAAAATGCCATTCGGCTTTTAGACAGTCTGCTGGAAAAAGTCACCGTGGAGAGCATATTAAGCCACATCAGGGCGGCCGCAGATAACGCCCTCAAGGAAGGACTGACTTCTCTTCAGGTCAATGACATCTGGCTGAATACAGACGATGCACAAATGATGGAAGAAGCCTACAGAAGATACACACGTGAAGACGGGTCCCTCAGAATCTATCACCAGGTGCATGTGGAAAAGACCGAAACATTAAGATCCCGTATAGAGAGCGGCTGGGACAAGAGTGAAAGCCCATATCTCAGGTACGGACTGCTCAAAATGTATGCGGACGGATCCTTGGGTGCCCGAACGGCATTCATGAGAAAACCCTATGCAGATGATCCTTCAACCACAGGAATACCCACCATGACTGAAGAGTCTCTTCTGGAGTTTATCGGTATTGCTGAGGATAATGATATTCAGACAGCTATCCATGTCATTGGAGACGGTGCTCTTGAAAGAGTTCTCAACTGCTATGAAAAGCTGATTAAAAAAGGAAACCCAAACCGTCATGGTCTGATTCATGTCCAGATCACAGACAGACCGCTCCTTGAGAGAATAAAGAAGCTTAACCTCATGGTGTATGCTCAGCCGATCTTTCTTCATAACGACATGCATATTGTAGAAGATCGGGTAGGCAGGGACCTTGCAGAAACTTCCTACGCTTTTGGCTCCATGGAAAAAATGGGCATCAAAGTAGCCTACAGCACTGATGCACCCATTGAAAAATTTCATGTCATGGAGAATCTCCACTGCGCAGTCAACAGACAGGACCTTAAAAACTATCCCGAAAACGGGTATTACAGCGATGAACGCGTTGACCGGTTCACAGCAATGGACAATATCACCATCAATGCGGCATATATGAGTTTCGAAGAAGACAGAAAAGGCCGCATTCTACCAGGCTGCTATGCTGATCTCGTGATATTGAATGAACCCTATTTCGATGTGGATCCATCAGCAATCAAAGACATCAAAGTGGAAAAAACGATGATCAGCGGCAGATACCGATATATCCGAAGATAAAAAGCGAAGAATCCTGATTGCTCAGGATTCTTTTCTACGTATACTGAAGAAGGATGCCGTTCAGAAATTCCAGAAAGTCTTCTTTGACCTTTTCAGGATAGATGATTCGCACCTTTTTCCCATACTGGGCAACCCATGAGTAGAAGGTACTGCTCACCTTTACAGTGGTACGGATCGAGAAAGTTTCTTCACTCATTTTTTCGATATGGATGTCTGAACCGAATCTGTCCAGAACCTGATTCACGAGTTCATTGTCAAATTCCAGGCGTACGACTTCATCCACGCCGTTGAACATGTTGAATGTCTGTTTCGCATATTCTGCAATATTGAATTTTGTGTCCTCCTTCAGCGGGTTTCTGGTCTCCTCCTGAACCTCAATATCACTCATGCGATCAACTCTGTAGTGGACAAAGTTATCATGCTTCTCATAATAGGCAATGACATAATAATTCTCATCATCCCAGGATAATGAATAAGGACTGATGTAATAGCGTTCTCCATTTTTCCTGTAGATTTTTTCCTTGCTCAGACTGTAGTCAAAATATCTGAAGGAAACTTTTCTGTTCTCTGCGATGGCCTGATGCAGCTTGTCGACATTATAATAGATGTTTTCATTGACTGACTTTGCGCGATTGGCCACATAAACCTGCCTCTGCAGCGTCAGTGCCTGCTTTTTGCTTGTCAGCTGCTCTATCTTCTTGATCAGTTCAAAGCTTTTCTTATGCGTCACGAACTTTGAGCACTGGATGGCATCTACCAGAAGCTTAAGCTCCGCCAGTTCAAATTCTCTGCTGGCCAGATAGTACTCGGTATTTTTAGATTTTCGCATGCTGATGTCCATACCGAAGATTTTCAGCGTTTCGATATCTGCATAAATCGATTTTCTCTCTGCAGAAATACCATATTTCTCCAGCTCGGATATCATATCTGATATTCGAATACTGTGGTCCTCGTCTGTCTGTTCCGTGAACATCTTCATCAGATATAATATTTTCAGTTTCTGGTTTCCACTTACTGCCATCTTAATCCCCCCATTGATATCCTGCTCATGCATGACTTCTCAGCTATATTTTCTATTCTACCAAAGAATAGAGCGGAATATCCAGAAATGTGTTTTCGGGTATGCAATATTATTAATACTCTCCTACTTTCAGCAGCACTTAAAATGAGCTCAAGGCGGAACGCCCTGAGCTCATTTTCAAAGTTCCAAAGAAAGCGGATTAGTATCCGATTCCTGCAGCTTTGATGTTTTCCGGATCAAATGCATGACATGGTGTTACACCATAGACCATGCTGCACTTTGGACACTTGTCTTCAAAAGTGCTCATCTCAAATTCACTGCCGCATTCAACACATGTGATCTCAAGTGGCATGGGCATCAGCTGTTCTGAAAACCCCATGAACCTTACCTTGGTGACGACTTCTTCTCCGTTTGCAAAACTTCCGTTACATCCTTCATGCATGTTTTTCTACCTCTTTCATTCTATAATTTCTGATATCCAGTATTTCGCCTTTTCTAAGACTTGTTCTCATGTGGTTGATGATGGTATCCATCTTCTCGAGCTCCTGGAGTATGGACTTCTCTTCCGATTCCGTTTCAATCACTTTATGGATCCCGCCGTTTCTGATGATGATTCTCTTGTCTGCAATAAGCGCAAGACTTGGATCATGCGTCGCCATCAGTACGATTTTTTCTTCGCTGATCAGAAGATCCAGCGCACGTTTTCTGTCGATGCCTGCATTCTCTATCTCGTCAATGAGCACAATGGGAGATTTACTGAGAATCGCAGTATCTGCGATCATAAGCGCCCTTGACTGTCCTCCGCTGAGACCCGTAATCGGTGTATCCAGATTGAACTTTTCCCCCGCCAGATCGTTGGCGGCTTTGACGATTCTGTTGATCACATCCTCCACGTTTTCAACCATTCGGCTCATGGCGTGAAGTTCGATGAATTCTCCGACACTCAGATCCATGACAAAGTTCATGTTCTGGGAGAGCTGAGCCACAAGTTTGTTGCTGGTGGAAAATCTGCGCTCTTTGTCGGCTTCCTCTCCATTGATCAGCACTACCCTGTCTGTAGGCGTGTCCCTGTTTGCTGCCCACTCGATGTCCGCCAGCAGTCTGCTCTTTCCTGATCCTGTTGGTCCTACAATGGAGACGATTTCGCTCTTTCTTATTGTCAGCTCGCCAAAGGTTTCAGGATTTCCTGATTTGTCTTTACCTGCAAGAATCGTTATGCTGTCCACCCTTTCCTTATCAAGTCCAAGAAAGGAAATCATCTGGTCGATGTAGGCATCGAAGTCGCTGAGGAGCTTTTCCTCATCCATCGCCCTTTCTTCTCGTTCCTCTTGAGAAATCTCATTCAGGTATTCCTCAAGTGAACGCTCTTCATTGTCTTCAATATCCAGTTTATTCTGCTCAAGATATCCTCTAATAAACGGATAGACCTTCATGAGATCCGAGAGCTTTTTCTGATGATATGTCTTATGCATTGGCATCACCTATTTTCATCTTTCTTACGTTACCCATCTGATACTCCTCACCGATTCTGGTTTCTCCGAGACAGTAAGAACAAAGCGCTGAGGGCATCGGGAATTTCAGCTCCCTTCCGCGTACAGTCCTGATGTCCTCTGATTCTTCATAGAGAAGCGTGCTGAGCTCATACGCACCCTGACCTGTCAGCCCGTTAATGGTCATGATCACAGCCTGAGGATTCACTGAATGTACCCTCGATGCAAATACTTCTCTTTCTGCCTGGGATACAATGTCGCCTTTAGTGATGACAATAATATCGGCAGTCTTGAGCATCGGTCCGATTTTCTTCGGGGTGTTGATCCCGCTGAGGTTGTCGATGACGCATATGGATTTAATGCCTTTGATATAGGGTGAGCACCTGTTGCAAAGACCCGCACTTTCTGTAATCAGGAGACTCAGTTCCTTCTTTATACCCCATCTGACCACTTCCTCTATATTGCTCGCAAAATAGTGATCGGGGCACAGTGAACCTGAGAGCCCTTTGATTACTGGAATACCCGCTTTTTCATAGAGGATATCGTCATCTGTATAAAGACAGTCAAATTTGACCACACCTACTGCAAGCGCTCTTTTTTTCATGGCATCTATGGTTTTCAGAATCACCGATGTCTTTCCCGACGATGGCGGTCCTGATACTGTAACAAGATTCATCCTAGATCTCTCCTTTCATCGCCTGTTCAAACAGCTTCTCGCATTTTCTGATGAGTGCGGAAAGATCGTTGTTTTCGATAAAATCCCAGCCCAGCCACATA
>DAMDIS010000047.1:3351-5077 GCA_032100885.1 Proteiniclasticum sp. | reverse complement strand
TTACACTGGGGAATTTTCCGTTATGAGAGAGGATCTCTCCGACGCTCTTTGATAAGAGGAAATCGACTATGGGTTTCAGCTCCTTCTGTCTGTCTTTTTTTGTCAGGAGGAAAATCGGACTCATGATGGCCCCGTCTTTTGGCCAGACCGCTTCCATAGGTCCGCCTTTCTTCACCATCTTGGTAAAGAAGTAAGGCATGATGGTCACGCTTGGTCTTTCCAGAAGTTTCATATGAGACTTCACCATCTCGGAAGGATGCATGCTTCTTTGCATATTGTGTCCAAGCTTTATGATTCCTTCTTCTCCATACATCTTGTAGATATTGAGCAGAATCGCATTGAAGAGATCAAAATCGCTGACAGGAAGACTGATGCTGTTTCTGAACTCATCCTTCAGAATATCCTCCCAGCTTGAAGGCACCTGCCTGTCCCCCAGTTCCTTGATGTTCACAAGAAATACAGCCGGTACGACCCCGATCATTGAATACTGCTTTCTCGGATCAGGAAGGCTCATATACTCGTTCTGAAAATCTTTATGATACGTTGTGAGCCCCGAAAAGTCCTCAAACAGATTTTCCGATTTGAACTTTCCGAAAAGCTTCTTGTCAAAAAACATATCGAACCCGGCTGAGATAAAGAGATCCGGCAGTTCATCGCTGCCTTTTTCAGCCAGCGTCTCTTCCAGCCAGCTTATGCCCATGGAAGCCGCTTTCAGGTCATATTCAAGATTGAAATCAAATGTCTGATGAGATGTCCAGGACTCGAATGCTTCCATGAGAGGCACTCTCACCGGACAGGGCAGGACACCGGCCATTCTGACGGTGTTTTCAAACTGACCTTTAACCTCTTCATTTCCGGAAGAAAGAGCAGTTCTCTCCATAAGCTGAACGTTGAAGGCATCCAGACTGATTCCCTTTGTTTTCAGGGCATCACCTATACTGATGACACGCCCGAGACTGTTTCTCTGGTTTTCATCTTTCAGATTGTCAAAGCCCAAAGAGACCAGAAGTTCCAGTGCTTCTTTATGATTCTCTGTCACCTGGAAAAGTGTATCCCTGTGATCGATATATATATTCTGCATTTGTTTCTCCTTTTCATTTCTCCATGAAAATTTACGCCTTTTCAAGTCTACCATTCGGAAGCCAAAAATTCGGTATCTGGAGATACCACATTGAAATAATTGAGAACACTTATCAGTATTGTTTCCTTCTAATCAAATACGCAGCCATGAAATCATCATGACTGCGTAACTTTTTCTAATCAGATCTTCAGCTCTTCTGACAGCGCTTCCATGTCTTCAAGTCTGAAATGATTTCCATCAAAATCGATTAACCCCTCATTTTTCAGCTGTATCAGCTCTCTGGATAATGAAGGCCTCGAAACTTTTAGAAATTCTGCCATTTCTCCTCTTTTGAGAGAAACATCAAACTCCGTTTTTCCGGTTTTGCTGTGCTGCATAAGAAGATACCTGCATATTTTTTTCCTGATTCCCTTAAGGGACAGGATTTCGACTTTTTCATTAAGATGCTTTGCCTTCATGGACACGATATGAAGGAGATTCAGGCTTACCTTCTGCTTACCTGGACACTGCTTACCGTCTATTTCAAGGAAACCCTCAGGAGGGATAAACAGAATCTGTGCGTCCTTTTCTGCAATGACTGTAGCTGTCCATGTGCTTCCTGTAAATACGGCAACTTCGCCGAACATTTCTCCTGCGCCCAGTCTT
>DAMDIS010000047.1:2833-3341 GCA_032100885.1 Proteiniclasticum sp. | reverse complement strand
CCATCATCATCCGGTCACCCGAGGCTGAGTCTTTACCGACAGAAACACTTCCTTCAAGGACAATTCCTATCCCTTCCAGTTCTTCATTTTCAATTGCGACGGTTTCACTTTTACGGTAAAAAGTCAGATAGGCTCCGAAACAGTTGAGCACCTCCTTCAGCTCCTCAGTACTTAACCCTCGGAACAGTCTGTTTTCGAGAAGCTCGGGCAGAAATGCATCAATGCGCATAAGCTTTCATCCCTCCCTGGTCAGAATACAAGCTTCTATTTTGCATAGCTGTCGAAATATCCCTGGATAAGAATGATCGGTGTCCCCTTGTCACCGCTGCCTGATGTCAGATCGCTCAGCGAGCCAAGAAGATCCGTCAGCCTTCGTGGTGTGGTTCCTTCAGCCGTCATGTCTCCGAAGAGATCTTCACTCTTCTCTCTGATGTAGCCTCTTATGGCGTCCTTCAGCTCATCGCCTTTAAGATGTGAGAATTCGTTGTCAGCAATGTACTTCAGCTTG
>DAMDIS010000047.1:1559-2823 GCA_032100885.1 Proteiniclasticum sp. | reverse complement strand
TTCGTTGGGCTGTCCTTCAAGACCGCTGGTATATGCAGGTGATACAACAGGATCGGCCAGCTCCCATATTCCGCCTACAGGATCCTTGAATGCTCCGTCTCCGTAAATCATCACTTCGATCTCCTTACCGGTCTTTTCCCTGAACTGGTTCTTGATTTCTTCAACAACCTTCTGTCCGTCCCTCGGGAAGAGTTTCAGCGTTTCTTCGGTGGCTTTATTACTGCCAAGAAGACCGTAGTCTTCATTATAACCGCTGCCGCCTATGGATGCATTCAGGATATCGCTCAGATTATATACGGTTTCTGCTCCCGCTTTCAAAAGAAGTCTCTTTGTACGCCTTCTGGTGTGGATGTCGCAGGTCAGCACGGATTTTGTATATTCCAGTATCGCTTTAGGCTGATTGGCAAGAATCACTTCCACCTCGCACCCTTCAGCTTTTACGATTTCTTTGTAGAACTCGATGTAATCCACTCCTGTAAAGGGGTGTTTTTCATAACCGAAAAGTGTTCTGAACTTCTCCTCAGTCAGCACATCCTGATAGGGGTCGACTCCGTTTTCGTCAAGCTTGTCCAATGAGACAAGGGCATTCCCCACCTCATCCGAAGGATAACTCAGCATGAGCACAACTTTTCTGACGCCTCTTGCAATGCCCTTCAGACATAACGAAAAACGGTTTCGGCTGAGTATCGGGAAAATTACGCCTACAGTATCCTCACCAAACTTATCTTTAACATCGGATGCAATCTGATCTACAGTGGCATAGTTCCCCTGAGCTCTTGCCACGACCGCCTCTGTCACGGATACCACGTCTCTGTCCTCGAGAACGATGTTTTCAGCTTCTACTGCCCTCATCACCGAATCCACGACGATCTTTGCGATATCGTCTCCTTCTCTGATGATCGGTGCTCTCACACCTCGGGAAGTGGTCCCTATTGTTCTTTCCATAATCTACCTCCTGGATTTCTCTATATTGCTTACGGCACATTCTGATTCCTTTTACTGTCTAATTATAACCTTGTTTGAAGATCTCCACAATGAACTTTGAATCTGAAACTATTCATGATGAAGAGATGGCATACAGGGCAATATTTTTCTTCAAAGGTAAAGGATAATAAGGTATACTAAGCACAAAGAAAGTGAGATTGAGATATGAAACAGTGGACGAAGATAACTTTAAAAGCCCTGTCAGGAATCGATGTGAACATCAAGAAAAACTACAAACTGTATCGAAAGGTGCAGAAAATGATGACCCCCTCTGTTAAGG
>DAMDIS010000047.1:451-1482 GCA_032100885.1 Proteiniclasticum sp. | reverse complement strand
CGACCGGAAAATCATGTCCGGTGATCGTGAGATCCCCATCAGAGTCTTTCATCCTAAATCCTCTCCCTCGTCAATGGTCATGATTTATATCCATGGCGGTGGGTGGGTAACAGGAGATATCGATTCCTATACCCCTGTATGCGTGGGACTTGCCGAGGCAACTTCGCACACAGTGATTTCCATCGACTATTCACTTGCGCCCGAAAGCCCCTATCCTGCAGGGTTTGATGACTGTTATACTGCCGTGAAGGAAATCTTCAGCAATGCTCATCTGCTGAACTGCAGGAAAGAGGACATCACTCTGATCGGCGACAGTGCAGGCGGGAATCTTGCAGCTTCTGTGTCGCTTAAAGCCAGAGATACCGGTGATTTTCTGCCTGATAAACAGATTCTGATCTATCCTGCAACCTATCACGATCATACTGAGGCTTCACCCTACCGGTCAGTACTTGAAAATGGTGAGGACTACCTCCTTACTGCAGAGCGGATTCAGGATTATATGGAACTCTATGTCCCGGATAAAGAAGCAAGAAAAGACCCCTACGTTGCCCCACTTCTTTCAGAAGATCTCAGCCGTCAGCCAAAGACGCTGATCATCACATCTGAGTTCGATCCCCTCCGTGATGAGGGTGAAGCCTATGGGAAAAAACTGAGAGACCATGGAAATACTGTCCGTGTTTTCAGAATGAATGACGCAATACATGGATTTCTTGGCAACCCTCTTGCACAGGAGTTGGTCGAGAGCACATATGAGATCATAAACCTCTTCCTTTCGGAGGAGAGCTGATTAAGCAGGAGGGATGAGCATGAAAGAAAACAGAAAAATCAAATGGTCAAAGCTGGATAATGCATCAAAAATTTTCCCTCCAACCACAACAAACCGGGACACGAAAGTTTTCAGGCTGTCCTGTGAGCTGACAGAAGATGCGGATCCTGAGGCGCTCATCAGGGCTCTTTCGCCCACACTGGAAAGCTTCCCTTTCTATCGTTCAGTACTGAGGCGTGGAGCTTTCTGGTACTATTTCGAAGCG
>DAMDIS010000047.1:0-249 GCA_032100885.1 Proteiniclasticum sp. | reverse complement strand
AAAGCCGATCTGCGCACCGTTGTACATCAAGGAGGAAAAAAGCCTTCTCTTCAGAGTCCTTTATTTCAGAAACCGGATCAGCGTGGAAATATTTCATGCACTAAGTGACGGTGCTGGAGCAATATGGTTCTTCGAAACCCTGATTTATCACTACATGACCATAAAATACAGAGAGCTTCTGCCTGAGGATTTCCCCTATATCAGCCACAAAGCTTCCATGAGCCAGAAAACAGCTGACAGCTTTGAGAA
>DAMDIS010000046.1:15097-18366 GCA_032100885.1 Proteiniclasticum sp. | reverse complement strand
TTGATACTTATGTATCCACTCTAAAGATAACGGCATTCCCCGCTCAATAAAATTGAGAACTCAAAGACAGGTTCCGAAAACTTTCCTTAAGGGCTTACACCGCTTCCCTCTCTCTATAAAGGCAGGATTTCCGTACTGGTTCTTATCATCGTTTATATCATTTAAATTCTATAGGAAAAACAGACGTTGGTCAACTCATATTTTCAGAGGGCGCTGCACTCAGACGATCCACCAGGTCTTATAACGCGGATCCAGATAAAGGGAATACCTCTCCCTCAGCCTCTTCCTCCTGCCTTCAAGGTGGTATGTGATTTCTCTGAGTCCATTTCTGTTGGCCGTTGTGATGTAATGAATCTTTTCCACATCTACAGTAAAGTAACGTGCTTTATCCACAGCATAGTATCGGAATTTCAGTGGAAATATCTGACCGTCTCTGGCATAAGTGATGACTTCACAGGGATTCTTCTTCTTTACAGGATTACTCATATCAGCATCACCGCCTTTACTTAATAATAGAACACATATTCTGTTTTGTCAATAATTCTGCTTCATCTCATAATTTATACCTATATTTGGGAATCCATCACGACTTACCCACAAGATATTGTGGAAACTGTGCATAACATTTGAATATCAAGTGAATATTGTTACAGAATTATGGTAAACTTTCAAACAAAAAAAGAGAGCCGAAGCTCTCAATGGTATTATTTGATATATTTCAGTGGGTTTACCGCACTGCCGTTGATTCTGATTTCAAAGTGCAGATGGCTTCCTGTAGATCTTCCAGTGCTGCCCATGTTTCCGATGTGCTGTCCCTGGGAAACATTCTGTCCAACCCTTACGTTGATTGAACTTAGATGTGCATAAGCAGTTTCGACTCCACTTGCATGTCTGATGACGATGAACTTGCCATACGTTCCCTTGTTTCCGGCAAATATGACCTGTCCGTTTCTTGAAGCATTTATTCTGGTCCCTTTTGAGTTGGCAAGATCGATTCCTGCATGGAAAGCAGTTCTCTTTGTTACAGGATGTTTTCTGTTTCCGAAACCGCTTGTCAGTCTGCCGTTAGTAGGTTTAATGAACGTTGTGGCTTTCTTCTTTTCAATCTCGATCTGTCTCAGTCTTTCCTGCTCGAGTCTGATTCTTTCCTGCTCTGCCTTGATTCTCTCTTCCTCAGCTCTGATTTCAGTTTCCAGCTGAGTCTTCTGAACACTCAGAGTTTCAACCTGTACATGCACTTCACCGATTCTGTTGTTCAGTTCCGTATTGATCACTTCAACGGATTCTTTTTCCTTCTGAAGTGAAGTCATGTTTGACTGACATATTAGAAGATCTTCTTTGATCTTTTCAATCTTCTCAGTCAGACCCTCTTCAATCATTTTGCGGTCATCAGCTTTCAGGAATTCTCCCTGATAAACTTCAAACTCATCAAGCGTGGAATGAACAAGTGTCAGAAGATCGGCAAGTTCCATATCTGCATACCCGTTAGATAGGGAAAGCATCGCAGCCTTTATAAAATTGGCTGGCTTTGTGGATTCAAGCATCTCTATTTTCTTTTCAGTAATCTCTAAATTGTCTCTTAAATACTCTGCTCTTATGCGATGAATTTCTTTATCTCGATTTATTTTCTCGATTTCATTAAGATTGACTTCCAGCTGATTTGCAGTTTCCTGTTTAATCAGATTTACGGCTTCAATTTCACTGTTTACTGTTCCCAACATTGCTTTTTTATCTTCAACAGCATGTACTGTATCTACGGCAAACCCGCTTAAGGTACCTGCTACAAGTAGCGCTGCAATCATACTTTTTAAATGCTTCATCTGTTTCCTCCATGTCACTTTTTACGACTTCCTTATAATAAGTCGTTTTTATGAAGAAAATATGAAGATATCCTAGTATTTTTTACATTAAGTTAAAGAGGTTCTTTATAACTTTCCGCAAAGCGCTTAGATAAAGGGCTTTGTCACTACTTTGTCATCTCTTTATTTTTAATAAATTAATTTAAATATAAAAATGTGAAGAAGTAATGCGCAAGACTTCCACCCAATATGAAGAGGTGAAAGAGTTCATGAAAACCGAAAGATCTAGAGAAGTTCGGTTTCTTGATCATATAGATGAATCCCCCGATGCTGTAGAGGATACCGCCGGTCACAAGCAGGAGAAATCCTTCATATTCTATACTGCGATAAACATCACCAATAAAGAAAATAACGATCCATCCCATGAAAAGATAGAAAAAAGTATAAAGAACTCTTGGAATGTTATTTATGAACACTTTAGAAACGATTCCAAAAAGTGCGATCCCCCAGATGACAAGAAGAATGATGTTTCTCTTGCTGCCCTCAAGAACACTCAGGCACATGGGTGTGTAGCTTCCTGCAATAAGCACATAGATCATACTGTGATCGAGCTTCTTCAGTCTCCTTATTCCTTTTTCGCTGCCATTGTAACCATGATAGATTCCGCTTGCAAGGTATAAGAGGATAAGGCTGATTCCGAAAATCGTCACGCCCGCTATGCTTTTGGCTGATGCATTCATTACAGCCCGCTGAATGATGAGCACCAGAGTTCCGATAAAGAAAATCACAGCACCGGCAAGATGGGTCAGAGAATTGATTGGTTCTCTAAGTTTTATATTTTTCATGTTTATACTCCTTATGTAGTTATTAAAACTATGTCATGTCTTATTAATATTATACTGTAAAAACTCGTAATTTCAACCCTCAATCTCAACAAATGCATATGCATGTGCTTGCATGTAGTTTGGCAAACCAATTATAATCAGATTATACGGATAAAGTTTAAAGGAGAAATATATGAAAGAACGTCTGAGACTGCCTAAAATTGAAGAGATTCCTGACTTCGGACTTTACATGGATCAGGTCATCACCTTTATGGATAAAGTCTATCCTCAAAAATCACTGACAAAAACCATGATCAATAATTACACCAAGGATAAAATACTCTATCCTTCCCATAAGAAGAAGTACTCCAGAGAACATCTCATGCTTCTGTCTTTAATCCAGATTCTCAAAAAGACACTCAGTCTCCCTGAAATCAAAACTCTTCTTGGACCCATATCAGCTGAGTCGCTCTCAGGCGATCACCAAAGTCTTTACAGCCTATACGAGGATTTTTATGCTTCATTTAAATCGGTTATTGAAGTTGCCGAGCAGGCAGCATCAAAAGCTACAGAAGGCTTAAGTGATAAAAAGGTGATAACGCTCACTTATTCACTGATATCCGCATATTTTGGTATTCTTTCCGAG
>DAMDIS010000046.1:10454-15087 GCA_032100885.1 Proteiniclasticum sp. | reverse complement strand
CACAAAACATTATTACCGCTCCTGTATCATGGTATTAAGCAGTCGAAATTCGGAAAAATCAGTCGAAACTGCTTGAATATTTACAGAAATGAAGGCGATACAGTATGAAGACAATAGAACTCGGTGCAGTGCACCTCAATGCCAACAACGTTGAAAAAATGAAAATATATTATGAGCATCTTGGTTTCGAGGCAAAAGAATCAGATGATACAGTAGAACTTATGATAGGCGGCAGAACTTTACTGGTACTTCACCCGACTAGACTCACAAGAAGACACGAAGTAGGTCTATACCATTTTGCCCTGCTGCTTCCTGAGAGAGCGCATCTTGGTAACTTTCTCTATCATGCAGCATCAAATAAAATCCCGATAACAGGCTTCTCGGACCATAATGTATCTGAAGCCATCTATCTCTCCGATCCTGAAGGGAACGGGATAGAAGTATATTGGGACAAGCCGAAAGAGAAGTGGAGAATCGGAGACAAGATCCATATGACCACAGAGCCGATGGATATAGATGGTGTTCTGGAATCCAGAACCAGCAACAGTGCAGACAGATTTCCTGAAGGAACGGTTATGGGACATATCCATCTGCATGTACTCGATCTTGACCAGTCAGACAGACATTATAAAGAAACTCTGGGACTCGAGAAAATGCTCGATTATCCCATGGCAGGTTTTTTTTCAAGAGACGGATATCATCATCACTTGGGTCTGAATACATGGCTGCAGGGTAATCCCAAAACCAAAGAAGATGGGTACCCGGGTATCATGAAGTTCGAGATTCATCTGGAACCTTCAGTATATGACGAACTGTTTGATGCAGATTCGAAAGTGGTGGAGCGAAGAGATCCCAATCATATCCTCTACACGGTTTATAGGGGCTTTAATTAAGCCTCAGTAAATAAATGACAGTCGCTTCCTCCTACTTGAAATATACTTTCTCTTTTTTGTATATTTCAACATAAATCAACCCCGAAGAATTTATTCTTCGGGGTTTTAGAATGTCTATTTGTTCTCGTAAGCGGTGTGTATGATTTCTTTGATATATCCTTGTCTGTAGGCATTGACCAGCTGAAGCAGATCATCCACCTGGGATTTCAGTTCGTAACCTGTATCGGTATCCGCCACTCTTCTTCTGCTTCTTACACTCTCAAGAACCATCACTGTCGATACGATGTCCTTTTCTTCAATGATGGCTTTCTGTGTGGACTCAAAAGGCTCATGGCTGACAAGATTAAGTCCATGGGAATTGTAGATCAGCGTGTAACCCGCGATTCCTGTCTCCTTCTGGTAGGCTTTGGCAAATCCCCCGTCAATGACAAGGAGTTTACCACCGGCCTTTATGGGACTCTCTCCCTTGACCACCTTTACCGGTACATGACCGTTGACCAGATGGGAATTGTCCTTGTCGAGACCAAAATCTTCCAGAATCTTATCAATCCACTCGATTTTTTCTCTATCCCTGTAATATGGATTCTTCTCCTCCATATGCGTCACCTTATCATCAATGAAGTATCTTTCAAATGTCGCCATCTTTCTCTTTCCGAAGAGCGGAGATGCAGGTCCGCACCAGAGATACCACATGGCATCAAGCCCCTGCTCCTTCAAAATAGGATCGTTGTTGAAATAGCCCTGCCTTGCCAGTCTGTCCAGCTCATCCAGCGCTTTCCTTCCCTGATACATTTCACCATCAATGGTGATATCCATGAAGTTTCCGTCCTCTCTCATGGGAATACATCCATGAAGAAGAAGATTGCTGTTGAATACCTTGTACATGCTACCCTTGGAGAAGAGAAGCTTGACATGGTCGTTCAGTCTCATGGAATTCATGAAGGAACGTTTGAGTCTTACGATTATGCTTTTTTCCTCTTCCGTTAGGATGAAGGGATTTTCAGGATCGATTGTTGGAAACTCCTTGGAGTTCAGTGGATACTCCACTTCATCGATGAGTATGGTCCCTTTTTCGTAGTCGATCATATCCAGAAGCATCCGGTCATTCATTTCATACTCAGGATGTCTGTAGATGATTTCCGCTTCCAGCTTCATCTGTATAATGAAGATCGCCTTATGGATTTTCGCCGACATTTCCAGCTCTTTATATTTCTTGTCATTCACTTCCACTCCCTTTGGCATGAACTTGGCCAGCTCATCGCCGCCGTAGGTTTCCATGGCAAATGTGGCCAGCGGAAGAAGGTTGATTCCGTATCTGTCTTCCAGAAGCTCAAGGTGATTATATCTTGAAGTAATCCTCACTACGTTTGCAATGAGCGCCTCATTCCCTGCACAAGCCCCCATCCAGATCATGTCGTGATTTCCCCACTGGATATCCAGTGAGTGGTACTCCTTAAGCATATCCATAATGATGTCTGCGCCAGGACCTCTATCGTAGATATCCCCTATGATGTGAAGCCGATCCACAGCAAACCTCTGGATGAGGTTGCAGATCGCGACAATAAAGGACTTTGCCCTGTCCAGCTCTATTATGGTTTCTATGATTTTGTTGTAGTAATCATACTTATTGATTCTGTCCTCATTTTCATTAAGAAGTTCATCAAGGATATAGGCAAATTCCTTTGGAAAAGCCTTTCTGACCTTAGACCGGGTGTACTTTGACGACACTCTTTTGCAGACTTCAATGAGTCTGAAGAGATGGATCCTGTACCAGTCATCAATTTCTCTTTCGTTGATATCCAGCATGTCCAGTTTCTCAGTAGGATAGTAGATCAGTGTCGCCAGAGCTTTCTTTTCTGATTCTCTCAACGAGTTTCCATAGATTTCATTGATCTTGTTCCGAATGACTCCTGATGCATTCTTCAGCACATGTCTGAAGGATTCAAACTCTCCATGAATATCTGAAATATAATGCTCAGTTCCTTTTGGAAGGTCAAGTATAGCCTGCAGATTGATGATTTCAGTTGTTGCTGAATCGATTGTCGGATACTGTTTGGCAAGCAGCTTGAGATAATCCAGATCTCTTACTGTTTCCACTTCCTTTCCGGTTAATTCATTTGTCATGATAACGCCCCCAATAAATAAAACAAAATCTCTTTCTATCAACCTATTATACAATAGATTACGAAATGACCTACAGGGATTTCTGAAATAACATGAATATCCTCCTAAAAAACCGAGGAAATTCCCTCCTCATCCGTCCAGCATTTACACACGTCCACAAAGCCTTCAGCCTTCGAGAGTCTGAAGAGTTCGTCAAATGTAAGCTCCACTGCACTGCTGTCACTTCCGCAGGCGGGAAAAACCGTCTCAAATCTTTTTAATGAAACATCAAGATAGATTTCAGCCCCTTCCGGAATAAGAAACGGACAGACCCCGCCTACAGGATGACCGGTGAATTTCTCCACATCTTCCTGCCTAAGCATTTTCGCCTTGACCTTGAACGCATCTTTAAACTTCCTGCTGTCTACCTTGGCATCTCCAGCAGTCACCACAAGAATTGCCCCCTCTTTTCCATAAAACGAAAGTGTCTTTGCGATTCGTGCCGGGATCACCCCGGCTGCTTCAGCAGCAAGTTCTACTGTTGCACTGGAAACCGAAAACTCTCTTACTCTTTCAATGAGTCCTTCATGCTTAAAATATGATTTTACTTCTTCAACAGCCATTCTTACCTCTCAAATTTTATTTCATCCTAAAACGAAAGACCTGCATCATATACAAGTCTCCGTTATGTGGTTTATTCCTGTTCTTCAAGTTTTGTGTTCACTTCTTCAAGTTCTGTATGATCATAGTCACCGAACCAGTCATGCAGTTTCTTTCTGGCTTTTTCCTTGATGTCCGCATCGATATAAAAGGCTATTGCCACGAGAGCTGCAGTCAGTGCCGCATAGTCATCTGTAAACCCTGCTAAGGGGATAAAATCAGGGATCAGATCGATGGGTAAAATGAAATACCCCAATGCTCCGATGATGACAGATTTGGCCCACTTAGGTGTTGCCGGTTTCTGCAGTGTGTAGTAAAGAAGCAGCGCAAGATAGATGATCTTGATGCCCGCTTTCTTTGCAAACTTAAAAATCTTCTTGAATAAACCGTCTTCTGAATATGCTTTAGAATACTTTTCGTCTTTTATCTCTTCCTGATAATCCATAATTCATTCACCTCTCTGGTCATTTTGATTAAATTATACCATAGAAGAATCAGGCATCTGCACATGTGAATGAATAATTGTCAAAATATTGATTTTACTTCAGCTCTAAATCTCGAAACTACTGCATCGCTTAACGGATACAGGTAAAAGATAAAATTATCGTTCAGTTTTAGTAAAGTTTTGTACCGCTTCAACGAACATTTGTATTGGAATCGATTGAAAAACAGTAATATATCCTTTACCATTAAAGTATACATTAAGCCATAGACCAATAAATAAGATACTCCTAAACTCCCTATATATTAGTAAAATACCCTCCAGAAGGAAACGATGATCATTCATCCGATCCTGCAGGAGGGTGTTTTTTCTTTTCATTTAATCAGGTTATTCAGCAATTAATGGTCACATCGCTTTCAATGGTTCCACTGCAGAAAGTACGAAATGAACGCCTCGCTTTTACCGTCCACTACAACGTCAATCGTGTCATAGGAGGAATCTGAGAAATCAATCCTATATACATATGTCCTGGGCA
>DAMDIS010000046.1:3273-10444 GCA_032100885.1 Proteiniclasticum sp. | reverse complement strand
CAGTTTCTCCGTCTCAAAATAGATGGTCAGTACGTCATTCTCTACAGTATAGGACATCGTTCTGATGCCTTTATCGATTCCCTGATAGATGATCGCCTTCTCTTTAGGATAATTGATCGCATAAACGCCCTGCTCTTTCATCCCGCTCATGGTTTCACGAATCTCTTCTGTCATGGTGTAAGGCTCAATCAGTTCGTGATCATTCTTACACCCGGATAAACCAGTCGAAAATACGACCATGAAAACTAAAAACAATTTTCTCCACATCTTTTTCTCCTTGTCCGTTACATTTTTCCTGTTCCACCAGTTCATGAGGTATTTACTGAAGTACGATAAGTATGACTCTGCTACTTTGTCCACTCAAGTATGCTGTGATTGACCGTGATTATCCCATCTTTTCTTGCATAGAAGGTTTCAAGACTTTCGTTTGTATGATCGAAGATTTCACGTGTGACAGCTGTACCGTCAGCACCCTTTTTATGGGTCTCGATGATGATAAATGTCGTATCAGATTGAGGTATGTAGGTCTCTGGAAGTTCACCAGGCTCATATTCCTTTTCAGAAACGATCTGACTGTTCTCATCCATTTCAAATACAGCGATCATCTCCGGTCTGAACATTTTTTCAAAATTGACTTCGACACTGGTTCTGACTGATTTAGACTGTCCATTTTCAGTCACGGTTGTGACCTCTTCCTGCCACTGGGAGAGCACGGAACCTTCTTCCACTCTGTCATCGGAAGATATGCCTGGACCTGAAGGTAATGCATAAACATCACCATCATCTTCCTGATAGACCGGATTTAAATACCAGACCACTTCACCAAGTCCGGGTGAATAGCGAATGGTTCCTTCAAGTTCAGTTTTCTCTTCATCCACACCGACACTGAAGTGACTGGAGGAATCACTGATGACTTCTCCCAGCAGCGCAGTATAGGTGGACTCTTCGTTTTCCCTGATTTCCACCGAGAAAAACGAGTATCCTTCCTGTTTGAAGTCAAAGGTCTTATCTTCTTCTTTGAAGGTTGCGTAATATTTTTCGTCCCCGCTGTCTGGTGTCAGGCTGGCCAGTTCTTCCTCTGTCATCTCTTCAATCTCCGTGTCCTTATAAACCTTAGACCCGATACTGGATCCTCTGGTAATGAATACCCCTACGAAACGGTCTCCACGAACAGAATCACCTGCTTTTCCTTCCAGAGCAAGCTGGCATCCGGTGAACATCGTTAGTGAAAGCATTAAGGCTGAAAGGTATTTTATTTTATTCTTCATCATCATTATCCTCCAGATTTCCATCAAATTTCAGAATATCACCCACATCACATTCAAGGAAATAGCAGATCCTGTTCACCGTTGCGAATCTTATGCCCTTTGCTTTTCCGCTCCTGAGGATGGATAGATTTGCTTCTGTTATGCCTACCTTAAGACACAGTTCTTTTGAGGTCATCCCTCTTTCCTTCAGCACATCTTCAAGGTGTACCTTAATGGCCATCTCACCACCCTCCTTCTATATGAACATATCATTATCTTGTTTTAGTGTCTTATTCTCTCTGACAAACTGATTGAGCATGAGTACGGAAAGAATAAAGATCAGCGGCATAAACGGAATTTCCAGGTTCGTATGGGCAGACTGAATGTTTTTCAGAAACATGAACTGCACCAGATGGAAACTCATACTGGTCAGCACAATGACGGTTAAGGTCTTTCTGCATAGTCTGGTCAGGCTTTCAGCCTTAAGCGCAGCTGCATCCGAATATCTGTCTTTCCCCATTTCTTCCAGAAGCTCTATGATGGCGAGAACCACCAAAATATTCAGAAGGTATGGCAGTGCCATGACAGCATACTGCATAAAGAGGAACGACTCGCTTGTCGAGATGCCATAACCAAGACCCGAATTACCCGCATAGAGGGTATCCCTCGCCTTCATAAAACTGCCGAAGATGACGCCGAAAACATACAGAACATAATACCCGCTAAGAAAACTCAGTAGAATTCTCAGGTATTTCGTGATCTTTTGAAGACCCGCATCATAGAACTGCCTGAGGATCTTCAGTACCCCATAACCCATAAGAACAACATAGAAAGTCAGACTCAGTGTCGCTTTAGCCATATCACCAGGCATATTTACCGGAAAGACAGCGCTCATGGTTCCGGGATTCACCATAAAGTAGATGATGGCAAACAGGAGCAGGCTCAGAACAAATAGCAGCGAATCCTCGGTGAACACCTTTTTCTTTCTTTGCAGTGTGCGGTATAACATAACCGGAGAAAGACTGATGAGGACATACACAATCAGCGCGATGATATTCCCCAGAGTACCTGACAGAGATAGATATCTCAGCACAAGACCCATCTGCTCCAGGGGAAAAGCGAAGACTGTCGTAAATACATTGGGCAGAGTGTCTCTCATGAAATAGAATAAGAGACATAAAACAGCTTCTACAGCAAGGATTGGGACCAGCAGTTTTCTTTTCATAATCTCCTCCAAAAACCAGTCACAAATTATTGTTTTGCGATAATTTAATCATAGTATATCCTATTAATTATTGTTACGCAATAATTTTCAGAAAATAATTTTCGTCCATACAAAGCACTCTTCTTCTGTTTTGCACAGAAAAAGAACAGCCGCATCATATCTCAATGATGCGGCTGTCCAGAATCTTTCTACATGGTAATATCGTCCGTCTTGCCCACCTTATTCAGGATAAGAAGAGAGATGACTGTGAGTAGTGTCAGTATGGTCGATAATGCGCCTGCTACGCCGTAGTTCCCTCGAATGACCTGGGTATAGATGGCAATGGTCATTGTCTGTGTTCTCACGGTATAAAGCAGAATTGCTGTGGCAAGTTCCGAAATCATGGTAATCCAGCTCAAAATTGCTCCAGCAATAATTCCGGGAAGCATCATCGGCACTGTGATCTTGATAAAGGTATTGATCTTTGAGCTGCCAAGGCTCGAAGCCGCTTCCTCGGTAGACATCGGTATCTGCTGTATGGCATTGACCGATGATCTGATGGAATATGGCAGTCTTCTTATGACCAGCGCCAGCACCATGATCGTCGTCGTTCCGCCAATGGCAAGTATGCCTGTATTGGCAATACCATTATTGAAGGCAAGGAGGAATGCAATACCCATTACAGTTCCGGGAATGATGTATGGAACCATGGAAACAATGTCGATGCTGCCTGTTGCAAGGTTGCTTCTCCTGACAGTAAGATAAGCGATGATTACACCGATGACCACTGTAAGGATAAGTGCCATAAATGGTATCCTCAGTGTATTCCAGATGATGTCAGACATTCCTGTAAAGGCTCTTCTGTAGCTGTCCAGAGAATATCCGTCCACAAATACCATCCCGCTGGTTTTCTTGAAGGATGTGTACATGATGTAGACCTGTGGAAGTATAGAAATCAGCACAACTGCATAGATGAAGAAATGCATGACACCTTTGAGCCAGCCTTTGGCCGTACTGATCTCGATGGGTCTTAGTGTATGCATTGTGATGACGTTCTTGTTCGCGATGTATTTCTGTACCAGGAAAATGACTGTTGTAATGATTACTGCAATGATAGAAATCGCACTGGCAAATCCTGCGCTTCCTCCTACCTCACCGACGAACTCGTTGAATATGAGTACCGGAAAAGTTCTGTAACCTTCACCGATCAGCATGGGTGTTCCGAAGTCAGCCAGTGCCCTCATGAATACAAGCAGTGACGAAGACAGAAGTGTAGGCACTATGAGCGGAAGAATCACCTTGTAGAAGCGCTGAAATCCTGTAACGCCCATATTTTCAGCAGCCTCAAGAAGGGACATGTCGATCTTTCTCATGGAACCGCCGACCATCAGGAACACAAGCGGATAAAGCTGAAGTGTAAAAACAAGAACAATACCCAGTATTCCATAAATTTCAGGTGTCTGGATCCCGAATCTTCCGAAGAAATTCGTGATGACACCGTTTCTGCCGAGCAGCAGAATCCATGAGTATGCACCGATAAAAGGTGCGGACATTGATGCAAGAATGATGAAAATCCTCAGGATTTTCTTGCCTGCTATTCTATACATGGTAAAGAAATAAGCGATGATCGTTCCGATGATCAGGGCAAATACTGTACCCAGTGTAGAGACGACAAACGAGTTTTTGAGTGTCGTGGAGTAATATGACTGTGAAAAGAACTTGGTAAAATTATCAAGTGTAAATCCCGATTCATTGAATAAAGCGAGTTTTAGAAGGTTCGCTATAGGATAAATCAGAAAAACGATGTAGAGCAAAGTGACGAGAATTGTCTGAGCGTCCCAGACATCAAACAATCTCCTTGATTTTTTCATCTTATACAAAGATTTGAAGCGCCATCTGAAGTGAATACATTGATCTTGTCTATTTTCACTCCAACATAGATTTCCTGGCCGTCTTCAAATGTGTCATCGAGGTTGGATTCCTCGACCATCTGGATTTGTGTACCGTCATCCAGCGTACAGTAATATTCTGTATTCAATCCAAGGTACACACTATGAACGATTTTTGCTCTGATCCCGTCAGCTTCTGCCGGGATAAAGTCTTCGGGACGAATGCTCACACGCACTTTCTGATCTTTTTCCTCATCAAGTCTCGGATACATGAAACTGTACCCGTTCGCAAGGTTGATTCTTGCTCTGCCGTTCTCATGAACCAGTTCTCCATCAAGTAGATTGGTTCTTCCAATGAATGAAGCGACAAATATATTCTGCGGACGATGATAGATTTCTCTGGGCTTACCCAGATGCTGGATGATTCCATCCTTCATCACCGCAATCTCATCACTGATGGCCATAGCCTCCTCCTGATCATGTGTGACATAAACGGTCGTAATGCCTACTTTGTGCTGAATGTCTCTTATCGCCTCTCTCATCTCCACTCTCAGTTTTGCATCGAGATTGGATAAGGGTTCATCCATAAGCAGAACATCCGGTTCAATGACAAGCGCTCTTGCCAGAGCGACACGCTGCTGCTGTCCTCCTGAAAGCTTGTCCGGCTTTCTGTCAGCATAATCATAGATCTGCATAAGCTTAAGGAAATGATCCACCTTGGTATTCATCGTTTCCTTATCCATCTTTCTCTGTTTAAGTCCAAATTCAACATTTTCACGGACGGTTAGATGTGGAAAAATGGCATAGTTCTGGAAGACCATGCCAATGTTTCTTTTGCTGGGATCCATGTTGTTGATACGAGTGTCATTGAAAAAAAAGTCTCCACCCTCGATACTGTTGAATCCTGCAATCATTCTGAGTAATGTCGTTTTACCACATCCGGATGGGCCTAGAAGGGTGAAGAGCTGTCCGTCCTTCACCCTCAGGCTTAAATCCTTTATCACCGTGATGCTGCCGAATCTTTTTACCGCATCATTAATGATAATCTCACTCATTTAACTACTCCTTATTTGTTTGATTCGATTTCAGCAAAGATTGTCTTGAATTTCTCTACCATCTCATCTTTATGATCTCTTACATAGTCAATATCTTCCTGTATGGTATTGATTTCCTCGATCGGTGTCATTGTATCGCTTGTCTTGACTTCTTTAAGAACGGGTCTGTTTGTGGTTTCTGTTCCATAGACATCCTGTATTTCCTGTGAAATGATGAAATCGATGAACAGCTTGGCGTTGTCCATATTCTTTGCACCCTTGATGATTGCAGAACCTGCTGGCAGGAATACTGAACCTTCCTTAGGATAAACGATGCTGACATCTGCGCCGCTGTTTAGGAGTGCAACGGATGGATCTTCATAGGTAAGTCCCACAACCATTTCACCGTCTGCTACAGATTTATATACGTTTGATGAACCGGAAGCGATCTTACCATCGATATTTGCAAACAGCTCTTTGACATAATCCCATGCGCCTTCGTCTTCATAACCGCCCATGGCAAGAAGCATATTGGTAAGCTGAGCAAATGCACTGGAGGATGATGCTGGGTCTGCTGTTGCGATTTTGCCCTTCAGCTCTTCATTAAGAAGATCCTCATAGCCTTCGATCTGAATATCACCGATCAGGCTGTTGTTTACGATCAGCATACTTCCGTCGAGTACATATGGCGTAATGTAGCCTGTTTTGTTCTGGTAGTCTTCTATAACATTATCGTTGTTTTCGGAAGTGTAGGGTTCAAACAGGTCTTCGTTCTGAGTAAAGGTCGAATAGGCTCCGCCAAACATGACGTCTGCGACAGGATTGTTCTTCTCGGAATTCATTTTGGTAAACAGTTCACCTGTACCCGCCTGAATGAGATCCACCTTGATATCATACTTTTCTTCAAAAGCTGGAATAGTTGAAGCAATCAAACCCTCAGAGTTTGGTGAATAGACGACTAATGATTTAGAATCAGCTCCCTCTGATGATCCGCATCCTGCGAGTACCATAGCTGCCACGACAAGTAAAGATAATACTTTTTTCATTATTATTCCTCCTTGGATATTATTGAAATCCGTCTGTTAAACGTATTCATATCCTAATTGTAAACCAATTCGGAATATTCGTAAACAGATAGATCTGCGATAACCCTATTATGAGAAGAAGGATTTTAAGATCTCATGAAAGGATATACTTTATGCCCTGAACACATTACAATATAATTCAGGAAACCTATCGGCTATACGTCTTTATCGGCTGTCAGACGGTTTTCTGATCTTTGAAAAACAAATCATACAGGTACTGAAGGAGACATTTATGAACAACTTAACAGGATTAATTTATTCACTCGTATATATTTTCATCATCCTTGGTCTTGCTACTCTCGTTGCGAAATTCAGCCGTGGCGCCTCAGAGACTTCGAGGAAACTCGTTCATGTTCTCGTGGGTAACTGGGTATTTCTGACCCCGTTTTTTTCTGATCTCTGGGCAGTGGTACTTGTCCCTTTCACCTTTATCATCATCAACAGCCTCAGCATCAGATATAATCTGATCAAGGCAATGGAGAGAAATGATGACAGTCTCGGAACTGTCTATTATGCCGTGAGTCTCTTTGTTCTATCAGGTGCAGGATTCATCCTCGGCTGGAGAGCGCTCCCCTATATCGGAATTCTGACCATGGCTTATGGTGATGGTCTTGCGGCAGTAGTCGGAAAGAAATGGGGAAAAAGAAAACCCTTCTCCATTGCACCCGATAAATCTCTGGTCGGAAGTCTGACCGTATTTCTTGCAGCTTTT
>DAMDIS010000046.1:0-3229 GCA_032100885.1 Proteiniclasticum sp. | reverse complement strand
AACCGTTTCATTATATGTTTTTCAAGACGACATTCTTTCGGCAGAACACAGTTTATCGCTCATCCTTTTTGTAGCCTTACTGACTGCCTTTGTGTCTGCCTTCATCGAGCTCACTGGACATAAGGGATGCGACAACCTCACCCTACCCATCGGCTCTGCACTTTTTGCCTCACTGAGCATCCGCTCTGCAAGTCCCGGTTATTTTATCTATATTTTTGTATCCATATCGATACTGCTTCTGGCATTCAGACTGAAGTCCATAACAACTGACGGTATGGTCGCAGCTCTACTTACAGCCGTCACGCTCTACTCCTTTGGAGACGTATGGATAGCCTCAAGCCTCCTCATCTTCTTCATCCTTGGAAGCCTAGTGAGTAAAATCAGGAATGATGTGAAACGAACTGCGGAAGATCTCCAGGAAGATACAGGCGCCCGAAACTGGAAGCAGGTACTTGCAAACTCCCTTCCGGCTTCAGTGCTCCTATGGCTGTATTTCCTCAATCCGGATGAGAGAATCTTTCTCCTTCTATCCTTTACCGTATTTTCAGCAGCAGCTTCAGATACCTTCTCCTCTGAAATCGGAATGTTGAGCAAGGGAAAGGTCTTCAGCATTCTGACAGGAAAGCCTCTTCCTAACGGTGTATCCGGAGGCGTTTCCATAACCGGACTTTTGGCAGGTCTCTTTGGAAGTGTTCTTCTCTCACTCCTTGCTGTCCCTGAATTCGGCATGGCAGGATTCATCACGGCAGCTCTACTCGGATTCTCCGGTTCACTCATCGACAGCATCCTCGGTGCATCCATCCAGCGGAAGTATACCGGCCTCAAAGGTCAGCTGCAGGATAAATCAGGCCCTCACCATGAGCGGCACGTAGGTGGTTTCAGATTGATCACAAACAATGCCGTGAATCTCCTCACGCTGATCCTCGTTCCTCTTATCGGATATATTCTTCTCGCAAACTAGAGCAGCTTGAAAGGACTCCTAAAGCTTAAGATGGAGTCCTTTTCTCATAGTGCGGATAAAACAGATGTAAAGATATATTTTATGAATATCTCTTCTTCTCCGAACACAGCCTTGTTTATGTTATAATGGATTTAAAAATGGATAAAAACGGAGGTAGTTATGGATACATATACATTGCCAAACGGCGTCACAATTCCAGTTATCGGATATGGCACATGGCAGAACGACGACCCGGATGAATGCGTTCAGGGCGTTATCGATGCCCTTGAAGTCGGCTTCACCCATATAGACTGTGCCAGAGCCTATGCCAATGAAAGGCTTGTAGGCCAAGGAATACGCGAGAGCAAAGTGCCAAGAGAAGAAATTTTCATTACGAGTAAACTGAGAAACAGTACCCATGGATATGAGAATGTGAAAAGAGAGGTTGAGGCTACACTTAAAGATCTTGGAACAGACTATCTTGATCTGTACCTGATCCACTGGCCAGTAGTTGAGGGTCATAAGGATGACTGGGACAAAGACAATCTTGATACCTGGAGAGCCTTTGAAGAACTCTATGAAGAGGGAAAGCTGAAAGCCATCGGTGTCAGCAACTTCTCCACGGCTCACCTGAAAAACCTCATCGACCATGCAAGAATCAAGCCCATGGTCAATCAGATTCTGATTCATCCAGGCGTACTTCTTCATGAGGATATGGCATTGTGCAAAGAGCATGGCATCCTTCTGGAAGCATACTCACCACTCTCACCGCTGAAGGTACTCAGCAAGGATGAAACCTTCAAAAAGATCTGTGAAAATCACGGAAAATCACCTGCACAGGTTCTTCTTCGTTTTGTCATCGATTCAGGTGCTGTTCCTCTGACGAAAAGCGTTCATAGATCACGAATGGAAGAGAACATCGACGTCTTTGATTTCAAGCTTACCGATGTGGAAATGTCCTATCTCAATTCTTGGTCTCATCCGGATTTTGTACCAAGAGACAACAAGAATGAACGTCCTCCTCAGAAACTGGATGAAGTCATCGACAGACTTTGAGCCTGCTTTATAGACTACTAAAATCAGGTCTGCGGATGAATAATCGGCAGACCTGTTTCTCTTGATGAATCATCATGGATCAATCTCAGCTGATTTTAAGAATAAATTTATCCATTGTACTTTTTTCAATATGGTATATCCATAAATGGAAGCGTAGAATTGAAGTATAGACAGCATGATATTGTCTGGTCAAATGCATTCTCTAATTTACTGCCAATAATTTAAGGAGGAGAAGATCGTGCAAAAATCAGAAGCTTCCGGCTTCACTGGAGTTCTATGGTCGTTTATGGCTGGTCTGATTTCATTTATCATTGGAGCCCTGGTCGCAGGATATCTGAATGCCTTAACAGATAATTTTCTGACCGTTGCTGTGGGAACTGGTTTAGGTGGACTATTATTAGGACTTATGCTCAACTTGAAAAGAAAGCTACCTCTATTTGTTCTGATCTGTGTTCTGGCCTTTCCGCTAGGTATCCTCTCTTCATTTCTTCTTGCCGGTTTTGTAGAACTGCTGTTTCCTCATGCCCAGCCAAGTGTCATGATCGATATCCTAAGCATCACGTTTATGGGGGTAATGATTGGTCTTGTGAGCGGTATAGAACTTTACGGGATCAGAGCAGCAGGCTTATTCGCGGTAGTGACAGGATTAGCTGCAACACCTTTTGGATATCTCATTACACTGTTTCATAGAGGTGCACCCATCACGGAGCAGGTTCAGAATCTCGTCAGCCCTCTGGGTATAACCGATCTTAACCTGCTTGCAATTCTTGTCGGTCTTGGCTGTGGCCTTGGACTGAGTATCGGTCTTTACAGAACTGAAAAACGAGTTCCATCAAAATGATGGACTCGTTTTTCCATTTTCTGCCTGTATCAGTATCTGGACCCATCAGCCCATACTCTCAGCTTCTATATTCTGTCCAAACAGTTGAACTTGCTCCACCGTCATTAAGCTGACTGTATTTACATTTGTTCTATCCCGGCATAACCATATCCTCCTAAAGTGGAAATCAAGGATGAATGAGCCTCCACAATCACCAATACGTGCTGCTCCGTTAAAACACCATCTCATGGACCTTTCATACTATGTTTACTGTTTTTCTTTCAGTAATTCAAAATAAGGTTATAATATTTAAACCAGATCATAAGGTAAACTGAACCTGAATGCCTGAAGGAATGAAAGGAGAAGATATGTGTACTGCAGTATCTTTTAAAACAGAAGATCATTATTTCGGA
>DAMDIS010000045.1:9523-18538 GCA_032100885.1 Proteiniclasticum sp. | reverse complement strand
TACCCCACACCTCGTTGTGCGGGGAAGATAGGGGCTTATCTTTATAGGAGTATAGCACATAAGAGTTTTCTATTGAAGTATAAAAATCACCTAAAGTAAGATATAATTATGATAAATCACGCAGAAGGAGAGGAAGTATATGTCTTTAACTAGTATGTTGAAAGGAAAAGATCCTAAGTCACTTGAATTACAGAGAATAGTCAAAGCAATTCTCCCGAAAAAGAATCAATTTTACACTCTAACTGGTAATGCTCCATTTGATGTACATGCGGTTCCTGTCTCTCCATACGATAGTGAAAACCTTAGGTATTCAGGAGTTATAGGTACTACAATAGAGCTTATGGGGAAATATCATATTGGACGTCTGTCTAAGTTTAAAGGAACTATTTATAATGCAAGAACTACTGGGCTTGCCTCAAGTGGCCTTGAACTGTTAGAATACTCTCTTGATAAACTAGATTTTGATAGAATATATTTCAAATTCAGTGATAGATATAAATATATAAAATCGTATGTTGAAGGCAAGGATGTTAGCATTAACGATCTTATTCAATCAGCGATCTTGTCTTCAAAACTCGAGAACTGTGCGAGAACTGGGATGCTTCCAGAAAATCCAATACTTTATTTTACTGAAGATATTCAAGAAAGTGTTGTTGACGATTTGAAAAGTCTATTTCGAGGTTTCTTAACTACATTCGTTGAAACAAAAATACTGCATAATATTATGGAAATTGATTTTCATCCGATATTTGGGGTGGCAAGCAAATCTCTTGGCGGTGCTGATGGGGACCTATACATTAATGGAACAATGTATGACTTCAAGACTAGTAAAAACCGTGGATATGAATGGCAGGAAATTGCCCAACTTATCTGTTATTCACTTTTATCAGACATTTCCTCTGAAATATTCGACCTGGATATACCAGGATTAAGCAATGAATTTCCATATAAGACTAATAGGATTGCTTTTTATAGAACAAGATTTAATGAAATAGAGTATTTCAATCTTAATGAGATTCCACGAGAAAAATGGGATACTGCAAAAACTGAAATAAAAAAACTATTGAATATTAAATATTAGTTTATGAATGAATGCTTTTTCGCTCTTCTCCGCATAGTTAACTTATGGAGGTGAAGATATGAAATGTTTATTATGTCATAAAGAAAATGAAGAGATTGAGGTGAAAGATGTACGCGGAATAATATGCTGCAGTGAATTTCATGTGAATTTCGACTCTTTAAGACCGAAGGTGAAAAGAGCAATAGTCGACGATAATAGGTTCTGGAAAAAATTAGAAAATGAAATCAATAAGTATCCACCCAATGGTAACCCACAACAAATTGAATGAGTGAAATTCATTTGATGTAAAACTGATAAGGTGCTGGAATATCAACATTCACAGGGAATGATGAAAAATGATGGAAGGTAAGAAAAAGAGTTAAATCCTTACCCCTCATCTCCACCATTAAAAAGGAATCGACTGACAACAGTCTGATTCTTTTTTTTGCTTTTATTGTATCGAAAGATATATTCCCAAGTATGAATACAATTTTCAATAGTATGTTTCTTATAAAAGAATAGTAAGTTATAAAGAATATTAACATAATTTCAACCTTTAATTTCCATTTGCGGCTAACTGTCATCCTGCTGTCGTAGACAGTTTCATGGGTTCAATCTATACTGAAATAAAACAACATGTAAACAGGGAAGTGAGTCAGTTGAAAATCGATTCTGATAAGATTAAAAATTTAAGACTCAGCAAGGGCTTGTCACAAGAACAACTTAGTGAGATGAGTGGTTTAAGTCTTAGAACGATACAGAGAGTTGAAAACGGAAACAGTATTTCTCTTGAATCGGTCAAGGTATTAGCCATAGCTTTTGGAATTGAACCCAAAGATCTGATGATTCAGGAAAAACAGAATCCAAAGAACCCATTAGAAGTGATTAAAATGTGCTTCATAGAGTTCCACAACTTTTCGGGAAAAGCAACTCGCTATGAATATTGGTGGTTTGTTCTTTTTATGGTCCTGGTAATGTCTGTGGCAACCCTTATTCATGGAACACTAAATGAAATTGTTACAGTTATTTTCTTAGTGCCATTTATCGCAGTAGGGACACGGAGACTAAATGATATCGGCAGGAGTGCCTGGTGGCAATTATTTCTAATTGTTCCATTTGGGCAGATTATCGTATTTTATATGATGGCTGAAAAAGGGATAGAGCAGAAGGGGAATTTGTAGTGTGATGGAAGGATTCTCGACTAGTCACTTGAAAATGCTGATTTGTATGGATTGCCAGCTTAAAGAATAAGTAAAACAGAATTTCAGTATAAACTCATGGACACATTATAAAAAGTAATTACAGGAAAAATAATATGGAGGTTTTGGAAATGAAAGTTTTGACAATAGAATGGAGACATCTTGATGTTGATGGAGAAACTTGTGAACGTTGCTCTGACACGGGGTCGACCCTTGATCGAGAAGTAAGAAAGCTAAACACTGCTCTTCTGCCTTCAGGGATAAGAATTGAGTGGTTCGAGACTAAACTTGATGGCGATCGGATTACAGAATCCAATACCGTCCTCTTTGATGGAACATCAATTGAAGATATTCTCGAAATCGGCTCGTCTGAAAACTACTGTGGTTCATGTTCAGACCTTCTTGAAAAAGAATCCTTCTGCAGGACGATTCATTATGACGGTTTTGAATATGAAGACATTCCGGCTAAAGCAATTAAAGATGCGGTATATAAAGTGCTGGATATTAAGAGACCGGAAGAACCTCAGATGCTGTTCTTCTAAGATGGGGACAGCAAAGAGAGCGAGAAAGGCTGTATAGTGAGAGAAAGGTAAAGGGATAAGAACGGTAAGAGTGATGCTTACGGTCCTTATCCCATATTTGCTTTTTTAGTGTTTCTTTGTAAATATATTGCGGTCGACTTTTATGACATAACTTTAAGAGGCGGCTGACCATTCAGTTATACTCTTTCTTTAGTATAGACAGGATGATTCCGTCTTCAAGTTTACCTTTAATAAGATCCCGTTCTCTGACAATTCCTTCTTGGGTGAAGTTAAGCTTTCTTAAGACCTTGACTGATCCGTCGTTACCGGGCGTTACAGTTGCTTCGATTCTATTCAGATTCATGACCTCAAATCCATATTTAAGCACGGCTTCTGCAGCTTCTGTGGCATAACCTAAACCCCAGTACTTCTTCGTAACGGCATATCCGATTTCGGCTCTTCTAGCGTCATCATCAAAATCACCAAGGCATAAAGTGCCGATCAGTCTGCCTGATTCTTTTAAGGACAGGCCCCATGTGATTTCTTCCTGGTCCATGAGCTCCGTCTCATATCGCTTTATGAATCTTCTGGTTTCAGTATCTGATTTTACGGGATGGAAATACTCAAACTTTGCAACTTCCGGATCACTTAAGAGCTTAAACAGATCGACCAGGTCTTTCTCTGTGATTTTTCGAAGATAGAGTCTTTCTGTTTCCAGTTCTGGAAAGGGATTGAAGCATTTGATGATCATTTTTTTCTCACTCCTTAATCCGTTCATGATGTTCTGCACTTATCATAATGATCAGCACTTAATAATATAACCTTTTTTCTTTTATCTGGAAGAAGCATGCAGCTGGCAGGGTTTTGGGACTATATCCTTGAGTTCTTTCATGGTTGATTCTGGTTTTACCGTTATTGGATTAATATCTGAATATAGTATAGCACATGAGCACATATATTGAGAGAGCAGTGCAATCATTTAATATCAATAATTATGCGATTCATTACTGAAGCCTGTTTTAGATTCTGTACATCATGATTAACTGGAATTTTAAGATAAACTTTTATCTCCACAGCTTCTCCATAATTGCCGATTATATTATTCTTGTCAGTGCAATAAGAAGCTGACAAAAAGGAGAATGATGAATATGATTAAAAAGATTACAGGATTGGCACTAGCCATCGCATTGATATCCACTACACCGGTATTTGCAGCTGAAAAAGCAGAAGAGGGTTTCAAAGCGGCTCCTGCTGTAGCAGTTGAAATACTTGAAGATTACGGCGTTATACCTACAGGTAGTATCATTGAGCTTGTTGCTCAGCAAATGGGACCTGGGGCGACTTTCATGGATGTAGAAAAATCAGATCCGATGTACGAGCATAAGGTGAAGCATTATCTTCATCATACACTTGAAGTCATCGAGATGGACCATGATGAATGCGAACATCATGGCATGATGAAATAGTTTTTGCCATAATAGAGAAGCGGACCGGGACGATGAGAATTGAGCTGGTCCGCTTCGTCGCTTCTAAGATGTACTCATCCTGACTTATTGGTAGGATTCAACATCTGAACGCATATACACAATCAAAGAGGGTGGACTTTATGAATCCCGAAGAATCACTTATAATGGATAAAATACTCGTAAGGAACAGCATTCATGCAAATCAGCATATTTTGACAGGAGGTGTCTATGATGCCGGAGAAAATTCTCATCATCGATGATGAACAGAACATACTGAATGTGGTCGGAGATTATTTGAGAAACACCTCTTTCGAGGTTTATACAGCAGATCGGGGAAGAAGAGCTCTGGAAATGTTCAAAGAGATAGAACCGGACTTCATCATCCTGGATCTTAATCTGCCTGATATCTCAGGAGAAGACATCTGCAGGGAAATCCGCAGGATTTCTGATGTGCCCATACTCATGCTCACTGCAAAGACCTCGGAAGATGATAAAGTCAAGGGGCTGAATCTTGGGGCTGATGATTACCTCACTAAACCGTTCAGTCCAAGAGAACTTGTGGGGAGAGTCAATGCCATTCTTCGAAGAGTCAGGAATAAAGGCAGTATGTCGGAAGTTTATGCCTTCAGAGATGAGGATCTTATCCTGGACAATGGACAGCATCAGGTATTCAAAAGGGGAGAAGAGTTATATCTCACGCCAAATGAATACAAGATTCTGCATACCCTTGTGCAGTATCCAGGTCAGGTATTCACAAGAGCGAGAATCGTGAACTCAGCCTTCGGATTCGATTTTGAAGGCTATGAACGGACCATCGACACACATATCAAGAATCTGAGGCAGAAGATTGAAGATGACACAAGGGATCCTTCCTATATTCTCACAGTCTATGGGGTAGGTTATAAATTTTCAGGGGATAAAAGATGATAAGAATAGATAAACAGCTGGGCAGATATTTTTCACTGGTCACCATTTCATCGGTCATCCTCATAACGCTTCTTGCAAACCTTGGCATGAATGTATTTTTCACAAGGTATCTCAGACAGTCTCAGCAGTCCGAAGATGCGGCGATTGCTGATTATGTGACAGAGCTCTATATTGATGACGGGTTGCTGGACGAGACGGATCTTATGAGCATCGAGCACTATGCATTCACCATGTCATCTGAAGTGATTGTGGAGAATGAAGCAGGTGAAGTCATCATGAGTACCCGAGAACCTGACGGATCAGGCGGCAGTGATCTGGAACGCTCCGCTTATATGGACAATGAGAAATTCAGCTATAAGGTATATGAGTATGGTCAAAATGGAGAAGGTAAGGCGGAAATCGTCGTGGGCAGAGCCAAGAGTATATTTGCAGCTTCTCCTGACAGAGACTTTTTCATTGCGATCAACCTGATCTATCTTCTTGCAGGGATCATTGCCATGATTTTCAGATATTTTCTTCAGAATAGAGTTTCCGGAAAGTTTCTCGGACCCATCATTGCCATTCAGGGTAACGCGAAGCTCATTGAAAATGGTGCTTTCGGTGCCGTTAAGGATGTGGATTCAGATACCATCGAACTGGACGAACTCTCCCGCTCCATCACCAACATGGCCATGAAGCTCGAGGAACAGGAGAGGTTGAGAAAACGCCTGACTTCGGACATCGCGCATGAACTGAGAACTCCTCTGTCCACAGTGAACAGTCATCTGGAAGCCTTCATCGACGGGGTATGGGAACCGACCACGGAAAGACTGGCGCTTCTTCAGGATGAAATCAGAAGGCTGACAAGTCTCATCAAGGATCTGGGGGATCTGTCCTACATGGAAAGCGGTGAGATCAGGCTATCTAAAAAGGAAGTGAACCTTTCGGAGTTTATCACCGGGTTAGTGGAGAATTTTGAGCCTCTCTTCCTGTCTGAAGAAATTTCGCTCTCAGCTGAGGTGGAAGAAAATGTCTATGCCCTTTGCGACAGCGACCGGATGAATCAGGTGTTCATCAACATCATTGCCAACTCTCTGAAGTACACAAATCCGGGCGGTTATGTCAGGGTTGTGCTGAAAAGAAAAGGAAACTTTGCCGAGGTAAAGGTCGAGGATAACGGAATCGGCATTACAAAGGAAGACATTCCCTATGTCTTTGAGCGTTTTTACAGAAGCGATCGTTCAAGAAGCCGAGAGACCGGCGGCAAGGGAATAGGACTAACTGTATCGAAGGCGCTGGTTGAAGCTCATGATGGGAAAATATCCATTGAAAGCACTCCCAATGAAGGGACAATCGTGAAGATCCTCCTCCCTGCGCTGCCAGACAAAGCGTCGGGTTAAAAGCTGATTACCTTTTTTAGAAGTACAGAAAGACTTCTCCTTATTATCTCCACATTTCAAATGTATAATCTAAATTACAAGACAGAAGATGTTTCGTCCATGGGAGGGGGGTATGTGCATATGATCAGATGGTGGAAAAACCTCTTGATAAGACTTGCTGAGTCAAACAAGAAGAACTTCGGTTCAGAAAGACTTGACTGCTGCAATCTCAACAAGAATCAGTCAGGCAATAAAACAAGTTAAGCAAGAAATTGCTAAACTCCTCTGGAGAAAGGGCGTTATCCTTTCTCCAGAGGAGTTTTCAATTGGGGTCTTATAAAATCAGCACATATGCCTTACTCTGATGTTTCCAGATTACTTGTCTGATAGATTCTGAGGGCATGATTGAACTCAAGAGCTGTCTTTTTATCATTGATCCACATGATTGTGCTTACAGCTGTATAGATAATCAGGATGGTAAGCGCAAGGGAGACGGTTATTGAAACGCTGGTCAGCATATTGCTGAAATAAAGACTGGTCAGGATCAGGATCTCAAGAAGAAAAAAATGGATGATTTTTCTCACCAGTGCCTGTCTGACTGAAAGCTCCTCTTTTGAGTAGGTGAGGAGGTTCGGGAAAGTGGCGATGGCGCCAAAGATGAGAGGTGAAAAGAAAGCCTCATATCCCATTCTGGTATCGGGTTCAAAAACAAGACCCAAAATCGCCATGGCAAGAACGATGAAAGTGACTGTGATATAAAAGCTGATCATGATTTTTTTGACAAAGAATGTTTTAAAATCCATCCTAATTTCCTCCTAGGACAGCACGTTTGATCTCTGGAACGTACTGCCTTGATATGATGATTTTTTCTCCGTTTTTCATATGTGCAGTGAAACGGCCGTTTAGTGCTGGAACAATACTCTCAAGCTTCATGAGGTTTATGATGAATGATTTTGAACAGCGAATGAAATGCTTATCGGAATAAGCATTTTCAAGTTCGTATAGTCTGATTTTGAGCTCATAGGAATTACTCTTTGTGTAGGCAAATACGCGCTCATCTACAGCTTCAAAGTAAATGACGCTGGAGAGACTGAACTGGTAGAACCGTTCATCGATCCTGCCCGTAAGTGTAGTACCCTTGGTAAGCGCATACGATCGTATGCTCTCGATGTCAGGAGTAACTTCAACACATTCGATGATCAGGCATTCATTCTCTTTTTCGCTGATTCTGTTTATCTTTACTTTCATGTTCAGTATTCCTTTTCTATTTCTGGAACTCCACTGTCTTTTAAATAACTGTTGAAGAATGTCAATACGACATCATTCATGGTTTCGATGCACTGCAGGCTGTCGACCGTTCCAACACCCAGGGTCTTTGCAAGAACTGGGGAGAATAGTGGCAGGTCAGTGAAGTTCAGATGACCCGCATTTTTAAATACAGTCTCGTAAGTGCAGATTCCGTTCTTTGATGCGATGAAGTTGCTGTAGGTGTCTTTTTCAAGTCTAACTGCATTATTGTAATGATCTTCTGCGTAGATATTAAGAAGAGGAACAGGGTAAGGCTTGTCGCTGATGACGACCGTGTTGTTTTCAAATGCGATTTCTTCACCCAGCATGGTTCCATCAAGAACGATTACGGCATCAATGTCGTCACGTTCTCGTCCGATCTGAGCGGAAGTGGCACCACCAAGGGAGTGTCCCATCAGGCCTATCTTCTTCGTGTCAATGATGGAGAATAGAGAATCTTCAGGGTCTGCTGCGCATTCTTTCAGAATAGAGTCGATGACGAAATTCTCATCCTCGGTTCTGATCTTCATCCATTCCTTTGTCGTTTTATAGATGTCTTCTGCATGGGCAGTGTCTGTGACTGCGTTGATTTCAGATGCTCTGGTGATGAAGGATGAGTCAACTGTTGTTAGTGTGCCTTCGGTATCAAGTGTGAAGAAAGCCTGGCCTGTGTGTCCGATGCTGGCAACAACGTAACCATTGGGATAGTCCGCTGACTTGTCATCAGGATAAAAGAACTCGACAGTCAGTGCTCTATTTTCACCGGTACTGCTGTAGGCGTCGATTCTTTCGTTATCGGTCCAGGTATACTTGGCTGTCTCGATAGTCATCTTCCCGGAAACTTCCGGCTGATCATACTGAGGGAAGATTATTGCTGCTGACAGTGCAAGGGTGAAAAGTACGCTGTTTTTGACAAATCGAATGACGGATCTTGATGTCTTATAAGTCCTGTTCTTTTTTCTCAGAAGAGAAACGCCTGCAGATGCTGCCTGTATCGTGAGAACTGCAGCAAGGATCACGTACCGGAAACTCCACTCTAAAATGCCCGTTAGTACAAGCAGGGTGAAAAGTGCGAGCAGTGCAAAATGAATGACTCTTTTTTCCTCATCCAGATTGTTCTTTGTGCGCAGTGACCAGAAAAGCAAAACCGCCTCTATAGTGATCAGTAGTATAAGTGTAAGTGTTCCCATGATTTTT
>DAMDIS010000045.1:6144-9450 GCA_032100885.1 Proteiniclasticum sp. | reverse complement strand
ATTACAGGTGGATGAGATGCAGAAATATCGTTATTTTTTCTACTAATTATATAATAGTACAAGTATCTTCATATATCAAACCATTCTTCGGAATTGGTGGCTATCTGATAAAAATATTGATATCCAAAGGTAATCCGATATACTGAATTTAAAAGGAGTGATGGAGATTAATGGATAAACTGGACTATAAAAAAGCATACAAGGAGTATTACCTGCCAGCTGATCAGCCAGTCATCGTTGACATACCGGAGATGAAGTTCATACAGATCGATGGCAAAGGAGACCCCTCAGATGAAAAGGGAGAATACGGCAGTGCAGTCGAGCTTCTCTATGCCATCGCCTATACCATAAAAATGATGCCCAGAAATGGCTATACTCCGGAGGGTTATTTCGACTATGTTGTTCCTCCTCTTGAGGGGCTCTGGTGGCTCAGTGACTATGAGGAGGATTTTGACTATACAAAAAAATCTAAGCTTGTCTGGACCACCATGATCAGGCAGCCAGAGTTCGTCACAGAAGAAGTTTTTGATCTTGCCTGCACAAAGGTGGAAAATAAGAAAAAGCTGGACTGCTCTGAAGTGAGACTTGTCCAGTTTACCGAAGGCTTATGTGTACAGTGCATGCATATAGGACCATACATAGATGAACCCGCATCTGTAGATAAAATGAAAGAGTACGCGAAGGAGAAGGGGTATACCATAGATCTCACTGATGACAGGATGCACCATGAAATCTATCTCTCGGATCCCCGGAAAACCGACAGTGCGAAAATGAAGACTGTTCTAAGATATCCTATCAGATAATTATGTCGGAAGTAGACAGCCGTTTACGAGTAAGGAGAGGATAGAATCAGGACCATGGTTTTATCTCAAATCACTTGAATACGGCTTTTATTATGATGAGTTGCAGGCACATAATAAATGCGAAACCTGATATACTCAATTATTAAAATGATATGAGTGTTAAATTCGTGGAAAACTGATTGATCATCATGAATACATGAGTTATATTATACAAATCAATGCATAATTGAATGCAGGTTGATTTAAAATATGAAGGATGATAGATATATAGATTTATTGCTATTCAAATTTGAATAATGCATTCCTAATATGCTTGTTGAGGTGATATGCGATAATATCAAAAATCGAATAAAATTAATTCTGGTATTTAATTTTACTAAATTAGTAAGGAAATCCCGAATAAGTTCGGGGTTTAGCTGTTATAATTTAATATACAATAGTGTTACAGTAAATAAGTGCAGTCTGGAAACTTATGTCATGATTGTCATGGACCAGCTGAGCACGATAGGATCTTCTTATTATAAAGAAGGTTTTGGTCCTTTAAAGTTAATTTTAACGATTATCAATTTATATATGCATTTGGAGGAAGAGACATGTCTACTAAAATTCTGATCATCGATCATTCGGATACTGACTATTTGAAGATCAAAAGTATACTTGGCGGATATGGTGTTCTACTGGCATCTGATGAGAAGACGGTTTCTGCTATGCTGGATAACCATAGCGATATTAAGATTATTCTGCTGGAAACCGGTTTAAGAGGAACTGACGGAATGGCTCTGATCAGAAAACTGAATGAGACAGACAGAAGTCATGGGTATCGCGTGATTGTACTGACTCATCAGGAAGATGAAAACATAGAAATAGCCGCACTGAAATCAGGTGCAGCAGACTATATCCGAAAATCCATACAGACGGATGTTCTTAAGGAGAGAATCGGTATGCATGTGAATCTGCTGGACTATCAGCAGGAAATCGAGCAGCATCAGCATGAAATGGATCTGACCTTCAATATGATCTTTGAACAGGCGCCGATCGGAATCGGGATTGCATTCAATGCTTTTCCATCGACGAAAGAGGATAATCCTTTTTTCAGCATCAATCCTGTATATGCGGAAATCACAGGAAGGAGCAAAGAAGAACTTCGCACGCTTGGATGGGCTAGTGTAACACATCCAGACGATCTCGAAGAGAATATGGAAAAATACAACAGACTAAAAAACGGAGAAATCAGCGGGTATTCCATGGACAAGAGATTTGTCAGGCCCGATGGGACGGTTGTCTGGGTAAATATGCTGGTTTCCCCCCTTGTCTTATCGGGGAACCAGAGCTATAAACATATTTCTCTGGTGCAGGATATCACAAAAAGAAAGATAGCCGAAGAAAATCTTAAGGAAAGCGAGCGAAGCAAATCGGTTCTTCTTTCCCATCTACCCGGTCTTGCCTACCGGTGCCGATATGGAAGGGATTGGGACATGGAGTATGTCTCTGATGGGTGCTATGATCTCACGGGTTACAGACCAGAAAGTCTCATACACAGCAGGGATCTCTCATTCAACGATATCATCGCCCCGGAATATCGGGAAATCCTATGGGAGGAGTGGATAGATATTTTAGCGAAACAAATGCCTTTCAATTTTGAATATGAAATCACTACCGCCGACGGAAAACGGAAATGGGTGCTTGAGATGGGGCAGGGAATCTATAACAGCCAAGGCAGGACAGAAGCTCTTGAAGGCATCATTCTGGATATATCGGAACGGAAAGAAATTGAAAACGATCTGAGGTTCCACTTAAAGCATGACCGATGGACGGGACTGTATAACCAGAGCTACCTTGAAAGTCTCCTTGATGAGGACATGAAGACGTCTGACGGGAAGAAGGCACTTATCGGAATAAACCTCAGCTATTTCCACTCTCTCAATATGATTTACGGGTTCCATTATACACAGGAACTCATAAAGAAACTGGCTTCAACCCTTAAGGCTTATACCAGTCAGGATACCCTTCTGTTCAAAATGTATGATAATCAGTTCGCATTCTACGTGAGAAACTATAATGACAGAAATGAGCTTGAATCATTCTGCAAAGAGATTGCCGGAACACTCGAAACAGCACTTGCACTGGAGCAGATCAATGCAGGTATCGGAGTCATGGAAATTGAACCGCACCACAGAAAAAAAGTGGATCAGCTTCTTAGAAGTCTTCTTATTGCTTCGGAAAAGGCCATTGATAATCTGGATGATTATTCCTACGGTTTTTTCGACAGCAGGATGGAAGAGGCCATCATCCGGGAGGATGTCATCAAGCGCGAACTCCTGCAGATTGCAGAAGGAATCAGACCGGAAAGGCTTTATCTTCAGTATCAGCCTATACTGGATCTTAAAACCGATGAAATCACTGCCATTGAAGCTCTGGCCAGACTGGACAGCGATGAGTACGGTTTTGTTTCACCCATGGAGTTTATTGCCATAGCAGAGAAGACGAAACTCATTATTCCACT
>DAMDIS010000045.1:424-6134 GCA_032100885.1 Proteiniclasticum sp. | reverse complement strand
ACTTGGTGACAGAATTATCGGGATGGCCCTTGATTTTCTGAGAAGGATCAGAGAAGAAAAGAGGCGATCATTAAGCATATCGATCAATATTTCGGCCATACAGCTTCTGAGGAAGGATTTCACTGACAACCTTTTTTCCATCATAAAAGAGATGGATATCCCACCGCAGTACATCACCCTTGAGATTACGGAAACAATCTTTTCCATGAACTATGAGGAGATGAACAGCACCCTTGGGAAACTGATGGATTATGGTCTCCACATCGCAATTGATGATTTCGGTACAGGGTATTCCACCCTTGCCAGAGAACGTGAACTGAACGTCAATACCCTGAAGATCGACAAGTCGTTCATCGATAAACTCATGTATCTCAATCCTGAAGATGCCATCACAGGAGACATCATCTCCATGGCCCATCGGCTGGGACACAATGTTGTAGCGGAGGGTGTTGAGCATGAGAAGCAGAGAAGATATCTTGAGGATAACCTTTGTGATCTGATACAGGGCTATCTTATTTCCAGACCCCTCGATGAAAGTAGCCTATGTGATATGCTCGGCAAGGAGAAGGCAGTAAATCAGACGGTCTAAGATCAGAATTCCTGGTATGGATGATCTGGATATAAATTTAACACTGAGATGTTTCCGTTCATGTGATTTTAGCAGTATAATAAAATCACTGTAGTTTAAGGAGAGTAACATGAGAGAGTTAAAGAGTATAGAAGAGAGAATTCTTGACCGTACCTTGTACCTTATTGGAAAAACAGGAAATGTGAATGTGCCTGTTAGAGCGATCGTCCATGAGGCAGGAGTCAATATTGGAGCCATCAACTACTATTTCGGAACCAAAGACAACATGCTCAGCCATGTGAAACAGTTTTATGTGGAAAATACCATGTCTACAATTGAGTATCTGGAGAATGAGTCCCTGGATGATGAGGAGAAGCTGGTCTCGTATGCCAATGAGATTATGGATTACTGCATCAGGTTTCCAGGCGTATCAGCTCTTGTAAGAGATGCTCAGGCAACAATGGATACTGATGAAATGTCCAAGAAAATTGTCGATGCGCTTACACTCATGTACAGTAAACTTGACGAAATTCTCCATCGATACCTGGAGGAGGAGGGGGAGAGCTTTCATATAAAAAAAATGATTTTTCTCTCATCTGTGGTACATCCAACTGAGGAGTCTTCTTCAGCCAATAGTATTTATGGACAGCTGAGCAGTGATGAAAGCAGGAAAGCCTACATCCGTATGCTTGTCAGACTCATACGAAATCATTAGACCCGGATTGAACTTGAATAAAGACTGCAGACCCTACGCTTTGACGCTGGGTCTGTATTTTTTTTGAAATGTCAATTTGCTGCCGTATCAGTAACTGAAATTATAGACAAAATATTGACAGACTTTAATAAATTTTATACAATTGAATATGTTGCGGTTTAATATTTCTGTCACATTCAACAATGAAAGAAGGTTACTTAATTTGGAAAAAGACATAACATATCAGGAAGCAGTCAAAAAACTCCAGCAGGGAGAAATCACAGAAAGACTGATCTATCTTAAGCTGGAAAGTTCCATCAGGAAGGAAGAAGACCGGAAGATCCTCATGGAAATTGCAGACGCAGAGAAAAGACATTATGAAATATGGAAAGCGTATACTAAAGTGGACGTCAGGCCGAATAAGCTGATCGTTTTCTGGTATGTACTCATCGGAAGGCTTCTTGGATATACTTTTGCGCTGAAGCTGATGGAAAAAAGCATCAATGCCTTCAATAACGGGACAACCCGAAGACTTACTGAGGAACTCAGGTTGAGGATAGCTGACGTGGATACCATACTGCAGGATGAGGAGGAACATGAAAAGGCACTTCTTGAGATGATTGATGAAGAAAAACTTCAGTATGTCGGTTCAATGGTACTGGGACTTAATGATGCTCTGGTGGAGTTTACAGGCAGCCTTGCAGGATGGACTTTCGCCATGCAGAGTAACCGTCTGATTCTTCTTGCGGGGCTTATAACGGGCATATCTGCCACACTTTCCATGGCTTCTTCAGAATATCTTTCCGCCAAGAACGATAAAGAGGAACATCCGCTTAAGGCTGCAGTCTATACAGGGATTGCTTATCTTGGGACAGTTTTTCTTCTTATTCTGCCCTACGGTCTTCTGCCGGATCAGTCATATACAGCTGCTCTTGTCATGATGCTTGCACTGGTGATTCTCATCATTGCAGCGTTCAACTACTACATAGCTGTTGCAAAAAACCTGTCCTTTAAGACAAAGTTCAGGGAAATGAGTATAATCAGTCTCTCGGTTGCATCTGTTTCTTTTGTCATCGGACTTCTCGTGAAGAGATTTCTGGGTATAGAAATTTAGCGGAATATCTTACAAAATGGAAAGAAAGATGTCTGCCCATTGCAAAGACATGTTAGAATTGGACATAGGCATAAATCTCAGTTTGCTCATTTTCTGTGAGTGAATAACCATAATTAAGGCTGGTGAAAGAAATGAGTACAGACTATGTTGAAATCATACGGGATTTCAGACCGCAAAATGAAAGAGATCAGGTCACAAAAGATAATATGATGGCATTTATAAGAACGAGTGGAGACAACGTTCTGACAAGAGATAATGCCATCGCACATATGACTGCTTCATCAGTTATCGTTAATGAGGCAAGGGACAAAATGCTGATGATTCATCATAAGATCTATGACACCTGGACATGGCAGGGCGGACATACGGATGGAGAAGGAGATCTTCTGAAAGTTGCGCTGAAAGAGGCTGAAGAAGAGACTGGAATAAGAGACTTTAAGGTTCTTAAGGATGATGACGGACTGATTATCGGTCTGGATATACTGACTGTGAGAGAGCATATAAAAAACGGCAGATTCGTCAGTGCACATCTGCACCTCAATGCCTCATTTCTATTTGAAGCAAATGAAGAAGATGTGCTGTCTCTCAATCAGGAAGAGACAAATGGAGTCAGATGGAATCCTGTATCGGATATCGATGAAATGGCAGATGAACCGGAAATCACACCGATCTACCACAGAATGATTAAAAGAGGTTAGGGCAGTATCTGAAGGTCTTTTGCGGATATGCTCGGGAAACTGAAGAAGAGTGGGATGAGACTGATATGAATTTTTCTTTCTCGCTCTTTTGTATTCTCCTTGATTTTTACGAATATCTGCTCTATAGTATGAGTTGTACAAACTGAATAAGTTTCTTATTAAGAGTGATGGTAGAGGATTAGCTCTGTGACCACACACCAACCTGCATACAAGATGTAAGGTGGTAAAGCTGATATCGATGAGGAGAAGTTAAGAGCTCCTTCAAGGGCTTTTTTTGTTGCCTTTTTTACTCGGAAAAGAAACATCAGATCTGAAGGAGGAGTTAATATGTACGACAAGACAACCAGAATCCAGGGCGGCAGCTCATTTGCAGATGCGATGTTTAGAGGCACCGCTTCAGCGCAAAGTTATGCAAGGACCATGATGAAAAGAAAACTGGATAAGGAATGGGGGGATGAGTCACCATACACCTATCATGAAGCAGGAGATTCTTTCATTATTGCCTTTGAAGGGGTTCCTGTTGTAATCAGGGATTTCCAGTTTGTGGAGATGAAAAGAAGCGAATCGGTTCATGCGTTTGAGGAGTGGGTTGCTGAAATCATCCGAAGGAAATGATTACGGTGAGAGCAGTTAAGCAATCTTTTTGCCCGTCTATGAAACAGGACATATTTTATTAAAAATATTGTGATATGCTTTTTAAAGAAAGCGTATCACTGGGTTTAAATGCTGTCCCATTTTAGTGTAAAGGAATGAATTGAATGAAGCGTGTTGTTATTCTGACAGCCTCAATTGGTGGTGGCCATAATGCCACATCAAGTGCCATAAAGACTTATGCTGACACCTACCGTGATGATTACGAAGTAGTCATTGTAGATGTGATCGAGTACATCATACCGACCCTGTCTAAGGTCGTTGAAAAAACATATGAGCTGAACATAAAGAATTTTCCCGAGTTTTATGGCTGGCAGTATGAAATGAACAACAGTACCGACGGGAAGCTTGCCAGAAATCTTCTGCCGTTCCATTCCAAACTGAAGGATCTTGTGGAAGAATTTGAGCCGGACATCATCATCTGTGTCCATCCCATTTCTGTGAGCAGTATCATCAAGGTGCGAGAGAAATACAGTTTCAGCTATAAAGTGGTTGTGGTCGTGACGGATTACGATTACCATGCCTCCTGGATCCATCAGGATGTGGACATGTTCATAGTATCCAGCAATTTCATGAAGCTGAAACTCATCGACGACAAAATTCCGGAAAAAAGAATCCGGGATACTGGCATCCCCACGAGTCAGGAGCTGAACAGCAGGGTGGACAAATATAAAGCAAGATACATGCTGGATCTTAAAAACAAGGATACAATCCTCATCATGGGCGGCAGTTTCGGTGCAGGGAACCTTACAGACCTCGTAAACGCGGTAATGGAATCGAGCCTTGATGTGCAGTGCATCGTCATTACGGGAAACAATAAAAAGGTAAAGAAAGAACTGCTTAAAATATGTGAAGGCAGAGAAAAAGACATCATCATTGAAGGGTATACTGAGAAAATCTCTCTTTATATGGATGCGGCAGATGTTCTTGTCACGAAGCCGGGTGGACTCACGGTTACAGAAGCGCTCATCAAAAATCTTCCGCTGATCATCACAAAACCGATTCCGGGACAGGAAGAGGAAAATGCCACATATCTTCTCAATCATGGCATCGGTGTGAGACTGGACAAGGAAGAGGAGCTCCATATTCTGATTGACGATCTTCTGTCGGACAAGGTAAGGCTTAAGCATATGATTGAGCTTCAGAACCATTATGCAAAACCGGATGCAGTGAAGGATCTCTTCACGGCAATTGATGAAATCATGTAAGAAAAATAGAAGGAAAGACTAGGCAGGGATTCAGATCCATTGCCTAGTCTTTCTGATTGCTGAACGAAATTCTGACATGATTGATGATCAGCTCCTCGAAGTCCTGAAGAACTTCCTCGGACCTCCCCAGAGTAAACAAAGAGAGGTTCAGATCCAGATCTTCGAAATAGCAGTGATAGATTCTCCCTTTCATGGTGAGCAGCGGAAAGCTAACCGGTGGCTGAGGACCACTACCGTACAGAAAATCGTCAGCAGAGAAGTCATCTTTTCTGTGCTCTGCACCATTTGTCACCACTGTGCTTTCATAAACAGAGAAGGAATGGCCGGAAATAAAGTGCTCTTCCTTATAGCTGCCGCTTTCAAGGACATCAAAGGAAGCCTCGGGACCTCTAAGTCCAAGGGCTGGAAGTGCCAGGCGGATCATGTCGTAACGAGAAACCCTTGCAAGACCGGCTTCACTGAGCCTGCTGCCGTATCCGAGAATACTGTATGAACCGATATAGGCATTATGAAGAGGAGCCCGGGGATCGAGAAGGCTGCTGTAGCCGCCGCCCTTTATAAAATCCCCGAAGCTGTACTCCACTGTAAAATGGACTTTCTTACCCAGATCATAGGAGAGCCCGTTGTCGCTGTAGGTGATCATCATGGGATAAAGCGCCATCTTCTCCAGAGGGAAATCAAGTCTGTACCCCAGTTCCTTCTGCACACTGCTCTGCTCCTGATATCTGTCGTAGATTTCCATAATTAGGAATGAGCGGTTTCTCGCAAAAAGCGGGG
>DAMDIS010000045.1:0-414 GCA_032100885.1 Proteiniclasticum sp. | reverse complement strand
TGGAGAATATGAATATCATAATAGCGGTGAGGACAAACAGCATGAAACTCCAGAAGATTCTCTTTTTCATTACTTCACTTCCTTGATGACAGGAAAGGAACAGTCTTTTTTCAGTTACAGTCTACCATCAAATCATGAAATAGGATTGAACTAAAGTGCCTGAAGATACTCTTCAAACTCATCCTGATTCCTGAATCTGCGTATGGTGACACCGTTAGACTCAAGAAATTCTGTAAAAAGCGCTTTATGTTCTCTGGATCTCATAAGTATGCCATCAAGGTTTTCCGGGTCATAAGCTTCCAGGATATCCGGAAGTTCTGGCGCTGCCATTTTGCACCACTCCAGAGCATGGTCGATCTCCTCATGAATTTCACATGCGGCAAAGAGACAGGTGAGGGGGTCACTGATCTCACA
>DAMDIS010000044.1:18492-18898 GCA_032100885.1 Proteiniclasticum sp. | reverse complement strand
AGTTGAAGGACATCATGTCCTTCCCGGTCTTCCCATGGAAATAGCCGTCGGAAAGACCTTCGCGGTTGAACACCTTCATGAGGTTTTCGCGATGGTACTTCTCCTTCCTTCCTTCTATCTCTTCTCTGAAATACTTCACTGTTGCCGCCACATATTCGGGTCTTTTCATTCTTCCTTCTATTTTGAGGGAATATACCCCTGAATCGATGATTTCATCCATATTGTCCACGGCGCTGATGTCCTTGGGGCTCATGAGATAGGCTTTGGCCTTCGATTCATTCTCCTCGTCAAGAAGATCATAGGGAAGCCTGCACGGCTGTGCGCATCTTCCTCTGTTTCCGCTTCGACCGCCTAAGATGCTGCTCATGAGACACTGGCCGGAGTAGCTTATGCAAAGTGCGCCATG
>DAMDIS010000044.1:12538-18414 GCA_032100885.1 Proteiniclasticum sp. | reverse complement strand
CGGCAGTGCGTTTCTCAGCCTGTAGATGAGGCCTGCATCCTGAACGATGAGTGCATCAACACCGATTTCATACAGATATTTTGCATAGGAAACAGCCTCCTCAAGTTCACTGTCCTTGAGCAGGGTATTTAAGGTGATATTCACTCTTACGCCATAGCTATGACAGTAATCTACAGCTTCCTCCAGTTCCTTTTCTGTAAAATTCGTTGCATATGCTCTGGCAGAGAATTTGGTCCCACCAAGATAAACAGCGTCAGCTCCGTTTTGTACCGCCATGACGAGTGACTCCATGCTTCCTGAAGGTGCCAATAGTTCTATATTATTCAAATTCATCTACCTCATCTATCTAAAATTTTCCTTATCCATTATAACACAAAACCGGAACTGAACCATTGTCAGCTCCGGTTTTGTGATTTCATCATGGCCGGCTGATCTTTCAGTGCGCCTAAATGAAACTTATTTCGATTTTTCCTTCAGTATGGGATTCTTCTCTTTCTTCTCTTTCACATCCTTAGTCTGGGTCAGCTGGGTGTCAAAAAGTTTTTTCTGAAGCTCCAGAACCTTGTACTTGTAGGACTGCAGTTCAAATTTCAGTTCCTTGTTGAGCTTTGAAAGAGTCTCGTTCTCGTCCCGGTATTCCTTTGCGCTGTCCTGAGTCAGTCTCAGCTCAGTTTCCAGTCGCTTGATCTCCCGTTCTTTACTCAGCTTGTCCTTCTGGTCGGCATTTTTAAAACCTGAAATCTTGTCGGAGAGCACCTGGTTTTCCTTCTCCATCTTGTCCAGAGCTTCTTCAAGAATTGTAATGTCCGCCTTCAGTCCTTCTGTCTTCTTGTAGACAGAGCCTTCTTCCTTTTTGATGGATTCGATCTCAAGATCTTTCTTGTAGACCCGGTCAATCGCATTCAGCGCGGCGAGTACGGAGGCTGATGAGGTGTCGATCTGATGATTCTTCTCCATGATGGATGAGATCAGCTGATTGACCTCCTTACCCACTTTGCGGAGATAATCGTCGCTTTCGTCTCCCTTGATTACGTATTCCTGTCCACATATCCTTACGGTGACTTTGTTCATTCTTAATTGTCCCCCTTATTTCACTGATGATTTACACTCAATCTATCATAACATGCTTTAATTTCAAATATTCAAAAAATTAGACCCCGTATAGACTATTATAATCTTTTTCATGAAAAAAATCATCCGCATTCACGAAAAACGTATGCGGATGATTTTTATTTTCTTAAAAGGATTCTGCCTGTTCCGGATTTATCTCAGCGTTGCTCCGAGAACATGTTCAAGGGTTCTCACGATCTTCTCGTGAACCTTGCCGACTTCCTTGTCGGTGAGTGTCTTTTCCCTGTTGCGGTAGACCAGATTGTAAGCCACGCTCTTTTTGCCTTCAGGCAGCTGTTTGCCCTTATAGACATCAAAGAGTTTATAGCTTTCAAGAAGGCTTCCACCCTGTTTCTTGAAGATTTTCTCCATATCCTGGACAAGTACAGCATTATCGATGAGTACCGCGATGTCTCTTGTCACTGATGGATACTTCGGAATCTCTGTGTACTTGCGGTCAAGATCTGCCAGATTATAGAGCATCTTGAGATCCATCTCCAGTACATAGGAAGGTTTGTCCATGCTGTAGTTGGAAAGGACCTTGGGATGGACTTCACCGAATGTGCCCAGCACCTTTTTGCCGGCCAGAACTTCAGCTGATTTTCCAGGATGGAAGAAAGGATTTGTGCTTCTTCTGAAGCTGATGTCCTTCAGCGCAAATTCCTCGGTTATGACCTCTATAATCCCCTTAAGGTTGAAGAAGAGATCTTTCCCGTACATCCCGATGGTGAGCATTTCCTTCTCCAGGGGAAGAACGTCATCTTCCTTCAGATAGACCTTGCCGATTTCATAGAGGTAGGCTTCATCATTGCTTCTTGCCTCATTACGGCTCAAAGACTCCATCATGGAGGAAAGAAGTGATGTTCTCATGACGGAAAAATCCTCGCCCAGAGGATTTCTGATCTCCACTGCATTTCTCAGCGGAGAATCTGCAGGAATCAGGATCTTGTCGAAGTCTTTTCTGGAGATGAAGCTGTAGCTGATGGACTCATAAAGCCCCTGCGCCACCAGATAGTTTTCCAGCTTTCTTCTTAGGATCTGATGTCTGTATCTTCCGCCTCTTGGTGCGTTGACATGAGGAATGGTCGCTTCGATGTTGTTGTAGCCGTAGATTCTTGCAATCTCTTCAGCGATGTCTTCCTTGATGGCAAGATCGTTTCTGAAGGTCGGTGTGTCGATCATGAGAAGATCATCATTTAGCGAACATGTGATATCCAGACTGAGAAGGATGCTCATCATCTTCTCAGGAGAGATTTCGGTGCCAAGGAATCCGTTGATATAGGAAACCGGAACTTCAAGATGATTGCTTTCTCTCTTCTCGTTGTAGACATCGACAGTATAGTCAAGAACCTTTCCTGCGCCAAGAGATTCAATGAGTGAGCAGACTCTGTCCATGGCAAGGGGCACGAGGTTTGGATCGATGTCTTTGTCAAAACGGGTTGATGCTTCAGTTCGAAGGTTCAGATAGCCTGATGCGTTTCTGGTGCTGACCCCGTCAAAGTTTGCTGACTCGATGATCACTCTGGTGGTGTCTGCTTTGATTTCTGAATCCAGACCGCCCATGATACCTGCGATGCCGATGATTTTTTCATCGTCGTTGATGAGGATGGTCTTTTCCTTAAGGGTTCTTTCAATTTCGTCCAAAGTCGTGAAGGTTTCTCCTCCCTTTGCCTCTGTTACACGGATGATTCCTGAAGTGATTTCTCTTTTGTCGAAGGCATGAAGCGGCTGACCCAGTTCCAGCATGACAAAGTTTGTGATGTCCACCATATTGTTTATGGGTCTTACGCCCGCTTCAAGAAGTCTCGCTTTCATCCATTCGGGACTCTCTTGGATTCTGACATCCGTTACTTCCCTTGCCATATATCTTCTTGCCAGTGGAGTGTCCAGGGACACTTTAACCGGTTCCACATCAGATGGTATGGAGCTGAAGATCATCTCTGGCGTTTTCAGATGAAGCTCGTAGATTGCGGATACTTCTCTTGCAAGACCAAGAATACTGAGACAGTCCGGTCTGTTGGAGGTGATTTCAAGATCAAGGATACCCCCGTTCAGTCCCAGGGCTTCTTTGATGTCGATGCCTACAGCTGTATCAGATGGCATGATCATAAGTCCGTCACAGGTGCCCTTGTCCTTCAGTCCAAGTTCTTCCTCCGAGCAGAACATGCCGTTGGATAGCACTCCGCGAAGCTTCCCCTTTTTGATGTTTACCCCTTCCCAGAGCACTGAATTATGAAGTGCTACAGGAACGATGTCTCCCTCGTTCATATTGGTCGCAGCGGTCACAATCTGTGTGGGTTCCTCCTCACCGATATCGATGCTGCACACGAAAAGCTTGTCCGCTTCAGGATGCTTTTCAATCTTTATGATTTTGGATGTGACTACATTCTGTATAATGTCGAAGGGATTTTCCAGTCCTTCAACTTTTGAACCTGACAGAGTCAGATCATCTGCCAGGGTTTTTCCGTCTACGGATAGATCTACATAATCTTTTAACCATTTAATCGGTAATTTCATTCTTTTCTCCCTCCTACTTGAACTGCTTCAGAAATCTCATGTCACTTTCGTAGAGAAGTCTGATGTCATCGATGCCGAATTTCTGCATGGTCATTCTGTCAAGGCCAAAGCCGAAAGCGAATCCGGAATAGACTTCAGGATCGATTCCGCCTTTCTTAAGCACTTCAGGATGAACCATACCGCAGCCCAGTAGCTCTATGAATCCTTCGCCCTTGCAGACTTTACATCCAGCACCATGACAGACGAAGCATGTTCCGTCCATTTCTGCGGATGGTTCTGTGAAAGGGAAATGATGAGGTCTGAACTTGGTTTTGATGTCGTCGCCGTACAGCTTTTTCACGAACTGCTCCAGAGTACCTTTAAGATCGGCAAAGGTGATGCCCTTGTCAATGACAAGTCCCTCAATCTGGTAGAAGATCGGAGAGTGCGTGGCATCCACGTCATCGGATCGGTACACCTTACCAGGAGAGATCATTTTGATCGGCGGCTTCTGGTTTTCTATGGTTCTGATCTGTACAGGTGAAGTCTGGGTTCTTAAAACGATGTTGTCATCGATATAGAACGTATCCTGCTCTCCCCTTGCCGGATGATCCTTGGGGATGTTCAGAGCTTCGAAGTTGTAGTAGTCAAGCTCGACTTCAGGACCTTCCTCAATGGTGAACCCCATTTCCAGGAAGATGTCTTCGATTTTCTCCATGGTGATCATCAGCGGATGCTTTCCGCCCATGGGTGACTTGATTCCAGGCAGAGTGATGTCGATGACTTCATTCTGAAGTTTCTCGTTTGTCACTTTTTCTCTGATGACTTCTTTGAGGTTCTGTATCTTCTCCTCAAGTTCGTCTTTGGCTTCATTGACCAGCTTACCCATTAAAGGTCTTTCTTCAGGCGAAAGCCCCCCCATACTTCTTAAGATCTGGGTGAATTCTCCTTTTTTGCCCAGATATTCCACTCTCAGCTTTTCCAGTTCTTCACCTGATTTAAGGTGTTCCAGTTTCTCGTTAAAACTCTTTTTGATGGCTTCAATTTGTTCGCGCATAATTTCCTCCATTCGTAAAAATAAAAAAACCGCCCCTAAAAAGGGACGGATTGTTCCGTGGTACCACCCTGCTTGACGAGTAATTACCCGCCCGCTCAGTTAAATATATCGGTTTACCCGTCAGAGACTACTATGATTTCCCCTCTGATGCTCTAAAGTGAACTTCACTGCAGACCCCTATTGAAAGCTTACAGTCCATGGCTTTCATTCCCTTAATAGATGCTTTTGCAGCTACTCTCTTTATCGTAGCATGATTATTTCATTTGTATCTTCATTATTATAGAAGATATGTACAAATTTATCAATATGAATTTTGCATTCTTCAGGAAAACTGCATCCATTCCAGCTGTCGTACACGCTCAAAAAGAACGATTGAAGCTGCGACGGCAGCATTCAGGCTTTCCGCACCTCCGGGCATGGGTATCTTAAGCAGCATGTCTGCCTGCTTTTCGATCTCTTCGGTGATTCCGCTTCCTTCGTTGCCGATGGCGACGATAAGATTGCCCGTCAGGTCTTCATGATAGAGATTTTTCTTTGCTAGAAGGCTTGTCACCGCAAGCTTATAACCCGCATCGATAAACCGCAGGAGAACCTCTTCCCCGTTCTGATAGATGGGCATGTGGAATATGGAACCCATGGAGCTTCTGATCACTTTTTCGCTGAACGGATCCACAGTGTTTCTGCCAAGGATGATGCCCTTTGCCCCTGAAGCATGGGCAGACCGTATGATCGTGCCTAAGTTCCCGGGATCCTGGAGTCCGTCAAGATAGAGGAGAAGCGATGTATCCTCATAGGAGACTGCGATCTCTTCGCCAGATCTGTCGTCCATGGAGACGATGCCTACGATGCCCTGAGGATGGACCGTGGAGGATAATTCCATAATCACCTCATGACTCGCAAGATACACCTCTTCTTTCTTCAGATAAGGTCTGATGTATCGGGTGAAGTCATCTTCCTTGTCTTCAGTGTAAAGAACGGTGTGTACAGTCTTTCCAGCCTTGAAAGCTTCTTCAAGCAGTCTGAATCCTTCGACCAGGAACTGCCCTTCCTTCAGTCTGTGCTTTTTCTCCTTGAGCTTTTTGAATGCCTTGATACGGGCATTGTTTTTGCTCTCAATGAGCTGATGGCTAGTCATTGCTGATCAGACTTTCGATTTTCGACAGATCGTTGATGGAACCGATGATGACGAGCACATCGCCTTCTCTGATCTCAT
>DAMDIS010000044.1:6906-12528 GCA_032100885.1 Proteiniclasticum sp. | reverse complement strand
AGAAATATTGATGTCATCATCTGATTTGATGGCCATGATGTTGATGCCGTACTTTGCTCTTACATCGAGCGTTTTGATGTCCTTGCCCATCCACTGGCTTGGTGCGGTGACTTCAACGATTGAATAATCGGGAGACAGTTCGATAAAATCGAGAATATTGGCAGATACCAGATTATGGGCTACCCTTATGCCCATATCCATTTCCGGAAGGATGACTCTGTCCGCTCCGATCTTGGACAGGAGCTTTGCATGCATATCGTTTGTCGCTTTTGCGACAACTTTCTTGACACCTGCTTCTTTGAGGTTCAACGTAACCATGATTGAAGACTGGATGTTGGTTCCGATGGATACGACTGCTATGTCAAAATTACGTATCCCGAGTGTTCTCAAGGCATATTCGTCTGTCGCATCCATTGCTACAGCATGTGTTACTGAATCTGCAATCTCCTGAACGATGGTCTCATCATCATCCACTGCGAGAACATCATAACCCATATCAAAAAGCGTTTTTGCAACACTCTGTCCAAACCTTCCTAGTCCGATAACAATAAACTGTTTTGATTTCATCCGTTTTTCTCCTTAACCTATCAGAAGTTTTCCTTCTGGATATTTTATATTGACCTTCTCCTGTTTACCTGCAAGAGCAAGCATCACGGTGAGCGGTCCCACTCTACCAAGATACATAATAATGGCGATGACAACTCGGCCTGTGGCTGAGAGTGTCGGGGTCAGTCCCTGTGAAAGTCCTACTGTTCCAAAGGCGGAGAGCACTTCATAAAGAATTGTTTCAAATGAAGCACCTACTTCAGAAATGGATAGAATCATCACTCCGATTATGACAATAGAGATTCCCAGAAGAAATATTGACATTGCTCTGTATACAGTGTACTGGCTTAGTCTTCTTCCGAAGACCTCAGTCTCGTCTCTGCCCTTAAGTACAGAAATCAGTGTGAATATGACAATACCAAGGGTTGTGGTTTTGACACCACCTGCTGTCGACCCGGGGGATCCGCCGATGAACATATAGCCCATAGTCATGAGCTTTCCTGCTGCAGACATATCGGAATTGGATATGCTGTTGAAACCGGCAGTTCTTGGTGTTGTCGCCGAGAAGAAAGAGTTTGTCAGCTTGTTTCCGAAAGTCATATGTTCCATGGTAACAGGATTGTTCCACTCAAACACCAGCATGGCTAATGTTCCTGTTACGAGAAGAACGGCTGAAATCATCAGGACCACTTTCGAATGCAGACTGAAATTCCTGAGCTTCTTTCGTGTTCTGATACTCCCGAAAATCTCTCTCCAGACCAGATAGCCAAGTCCTCCGATATTGATGAGAGCACCCAGAGTAATCAAAAGAATTTTGTTCTCATTTAACAAAGTCAGCGATGTAAAATTCCCCAGCAGATCAAATCCTGCATTATTGAATGCCGATATGGAGTGGAATACACCATAATACATACCAGTGCTCACACCATAAAGGGGGATAAACTGGGTCATCAGAATGAGTGATGCAACACCCTGTACGGTTATTGTGAAGAAGAGCATATATCTCACATGACTGATGATTCCCTGCAGTGTAAATGTATTGTAGGCTTCCTGCATGATCAGACGTTCTCTTAAAGAAATTCTTTTTCCAAGCAGAAGAGCAAAAATTGTCGACATTGCCATGAATCCCAGACCGCCGATTTCGATCAGTGTAAGGATTACGCCCTGTCCGAACAGTGACCAGTAAGTCCCGGTATCTACAACCACAAGCCCCGTTACGCACACGGCTGATGTGGCTGTGAAAATCGAATCCAGAAGACTTGTAGACTCACCGCTGATACTTGAAACAGGCAGGCTCAGAAGAATACCACCTGTCAGTATGACGGTTGCAAATCCGATGGCCAGTATCTTAAATGGACTGATCATTTTCTTTTTCTTTATATTTTCCATGACAGCACCTCTTTGTACCGAATAGTATAATTTCGTTTGGTTATTTGCAATATAATACATTCTACTCTTTAAAAGGCTGAATTCAATATGGTGATTAAATTTATTTTCAAAGGTAAAAACTGATGTTTTCAATATTATCCTGCAACTGAGGGATACATTACATATTACTATCTGAATGTTACCATATTTAAAAGTGTATCTCAAAAAAAAATTTTCCAGGATTAAAAAAAGTCATCTGGTATTTACCAGATGACTTTTTTATTATGCCAGCTTTGACTTAGCTGTTTCTACCAGTACAGTGAAAGCCTTTGGATCGTAGATTGCGATTTCTGAAAGCATCTTTCTGTTGATGTCGATTCCGGCAATCTTAAGACCGTTCATGAATCTTGAGTAGCTCAGACCGTTCAGTCTTGCAGCTGCGTTGATTCTTGCGATCCATAGTCTTCTGAAGTCTCTCTTCTTCAGCTTTCTACCGATATATGAATTTCTCTGAGCTCTGATTACAGTTTCATTAGCTGTTTTAAATAACTTGCTCTTAGCACCGTAGTATCCTTTTGCAAGCTTAAGTACTTTTCTATGGTTTTTCTTAGCGTTTACGGCTCTTTTTACTCTTGCCATTATTAATCCTCCTGTATCCTTCTTTTATAGGTATGGTAGCAACTTTCTCATTGCTTTTTCCTGAGTTGTAGAAACATACCCAGTCTTTCTAAGGTTTCTCTTTCTCTTAGATGACTTCTTTGTAAGGATATGACTTCTGAAGGCTTTTCCTCTTTTGAGCTTTCCGCTTCCAGTTTTTCTAAATCTCTTTGCTGCGCCTCTATGGGTCTTCATTTTTGGCATAGTTAATTCCTCCTAAAGTTTGTTACTTCTTTGGAGTCAGTATCATGATCATATTACGGCCTTCCATTTTAGACGGCTTCTCGATCGTACCAACATCCTCTAGCTTTGTTGCGAAATTACTCAGAATTTTGTATCCATTTTCTGCATAGGCTGCTTCACGGCCTCTAAATCTTACGGTAACTTTTACTTTATCTCCATCTGTAAGGAATTCCCTAGCCTTGTTCGCTTTGATGGTGATATCATGTTCCTCAGTCTTTGGACTGAATCTGATTTCCTTTAAAGTAATAACCTTCTGATTCTTTTTGGCTTCTTTTTCTTTTTTAGACTGCTCATATGTAAATTTATGGAAATCCATGATCTTACATACAGGTGGCTTAGCAGTCGGAGAAATCATGACAAGGTCAAGATTCTGTTCTTCAGCAAGTCTAAGGGCATCTTTTGAAGATACTATACCCATCTGTTCGCCTTCGCTTGAAATAAGTCTTACTTCTTTGTCTCTTATTTCGTAATTAATTGGGTTGTTGTTTTTAATAATTTTCACCTCCGGAATTTGTCTGCCTTTTTCAGCGTGAAGACGCCAAAAAAGGACGGTATATACCGTCCTCGAATTCACTAAAGAAATGAATTGATAACCATACAACGCGAGTCGTAGGGTGAGAAACGGTGGTTTCTTCTTGTACTGTAATATTATAGCACATCACAATGCTGTGTCAACAGCAAAATGAAATGATTTTTCAGCACTGATTCATCATACCCTATAGGGGTGAAGAAATCAAGAAACTGAATTTATGATCTCATTTTAAAGATAAATGTGAAGACCGTTCTTTCAGATGGAATGCTGGTTACGTCTATCAGAATGCCGTGTCTGTCTGCAATTTCCTTGACGATGGAAAGACCAAGTCCTGTTCCTGTGAAGGTTTCTGCACCCTTATGTCGATAGAAGCGTTCAAATATACGGTCCAGATCTTCCTTCTGAATGCCCTGACCGTTATCCTCCACCATAACTCTGCATTCCTCGTCCGTGCAGGATATTTCGACACCTACCCTTGAAGATGGCTTTGAAAATTTGACGGCATTGTCAAGAACAGCCATGATCATCTGTCTGATTCTGCCATAATCTCCGTAATAGGAAAGGAATTCATGGGGGTTCTTGTATTCAATGGTGATGTCTCTGTCCTTTGCCACTGTGCCCATGCTTCTGACCACATCAGTAAGAACTTCGGTGAGGTTGAGCTCCTCCATCTGCATTTTAAAATCAGGATTCTGAAGTTTGGTCAGGCTGAGCAGATCGTCGACCAGTCTTTGCAGTGCAAGAATCTCGAGAAGCATCTGTTCATGATACTCATCCACCTGTTTCGGATCCTTTATGACTTTGTCCTTAAGCGCCTCCAGGGATCCCCTGAGGACGGTTACCGGGGTTCTCAGCTCATGGGAAATACTGGAGATGAAATCTCTTCTTGACTGTTCCAGACGCTCACTTTCACGTGAAGCTTCCTCCAGTCTTTCAGACAATGTATCCAGAGTACGGGCAAGGTCTCCGATTTCATCGTTCTGGCGGATGTCGGTCTTGGCGGTATAGTCGCCCTCACCAAGTCTTGATGCCGCAACGGTCATCTTTTTAAGCGGTCTGACGAATTTCATGGAAAGAAGAACAGCAAGCATGCTGGAAAGTATGAGCGCAACAAGGCTGCTGATGCCGAAGATTCTCAGTCCGCTCAGGGTGACTGATTCCATTCCGCCGATGGGGGCATGGAGAAGCACCACTGCCTGCGTTTCTGTGTTGCCAGGAACAGGTGCGCCTACAGTTAGGGTTCTTACACCCAGCACATCAGTGAAGTCCTCGCTGAAAGATACCTCACCTTCCATTGCAGCTTCTATGACATCACTGGCCGCCTCGGGCAGTTCTCTATAGTTGATCTGGGAATTTCTGCCCATAAGTATGAATTCCTCGTTTTCATCAACGATCCACACATCTCCCATGGCGATATCATCAATAACCTGCAGGTAGGGCATAAAACCCCTCATACCGGACATACCCATGCCGTGACCGCCTGTTCCGCTTGTAGTGCCCAGATATTCGGAGAAAGTGCTGGCTATGATTTCAGCTCTTTTGGCCATATCATCCCGGTGAAAATCAACCATATGTCTGTTGAAGAGTACTGAAAAAGACAGCCCCATAATGACGGAGAAAATGAGCAGCAGTGATGTGATGAAAATGACCAGTTTCTGGGTGATTCTATAATTCATCATTCACCTCGAACTTATAACCCATACCCCATACGGTCTTGATTTCCCACGCAGGATGCTGATAGCCTTCAAGTTTGGCTCTCAGTCTTTTGATGTGGGAATCCACTGTTCTTGAATCTCCGAAATAGTCATAGCCCCAGAGGCTGTTCAGAAGATTTTCTCGGGTAAAAAGCTTATTTTTGCTTGAGGCCAGGGTCCAGAGAATCTCGATCTCTTTCTTTGTGAGACTGACAGGTTCTCCGTCTACTTCCACAATGAAACTGTCCAGATCGATTTTCAGATTGTCATAAGTAAAGATGTTCCTGCTTTTATTTTCCTGTGTGTCCATTCTTCTTAAGATTGCCCTGATTCTCGCCATGACTTCACCCGGAGAAAAGGGTTTGATGATGTAGTCATCAGCTCCGATATCAAGACCCATGATCCGTTCAAAATCCTCACCTCGAGCTGTAACCATGATGATGGGGATATTGGATGTTTTTCTGATTTCTCTGCAGATTTCGAAGCCGTCCATACCAGGCATCATGACATCGAGAAGGATGATATCGTAAGTGCCGTTTCTGAAATGATCAAGTGCCGTAAGCCCGTCGTAAGTGATGTCGG
>DAMDIS010000044.1:4493-6896 GCA_032100885.1 Proteiniclasticum sp. | reverse complement strand
CATTTCTGGCGTATTCGCTGAGAATGGAAGTGATCTGCTTATTGTCATCTGCTATGAGGATTTTCTGCATGAGTGTTCACCCTTTCTGTAAAGTTTCTTATAGCTATATTCTAATCCATTATTTTGTCTTTATTATGCTTTTTTTGAAAGTAAACATGAATTATGCCACAAAAAAACAAACTATTGACACAAACCCTTGGTACATTATAACTGTACAAAGGAACCAGATAACAGAAAAAGTATTCAAGGAGGAAAACAGAAATGAAAAATGTAAGAAACATCGTCGCAGCAGGTGCACTGACACTGGCAATGGGTATCACATCCATCACTGTATTCGCAGCAGCAAAGTATGACTCACCACAGGAAGCTCTAGCAGGTATCACAGGCAAATCCGTTGAAGAGATCACAGAAGAGAGATTTGAAAATGGAAAAACCTACGGTGAAATCGCTGCAGAAGCAGGAAAGCTTGATGAATTCAAGGTAGAGCTGTTTGAACAGAAGAAGGAAATCATTGAGGAACGTGTTACCGAAGGAAATCTATCAAGAGAACGTGCTGACGAAATCCTGGCGAACATCGAAAACAATCAGGAAAACTGTGACGGCACCGGTTTAGGCGGCGGCATGATGAACGGACGCGGTATGATGAACGGCAACGGCTTCAGATTTGGAAACAGAGATGGCGGCGGCAGAGGCAACGGTTTCGGAAGAAACAGATAATTACTACAAAAGAATCCCCTATCACTCTCCAGCGGGTACCTTCGGGTACCCGTATTTATTTGCGCTCATGTATTTATTTTGCCCTGTTCCTGTGATAATATAGAAAAGTTGGGAATGAAGTTCTCCCATGGCTCATGCCTAGACTGCTTGTTACAGCTGATGACTTCTGCAGGTCCTTGCAGAAATCATCGGTTTTTTTATTTGGCATCATTAAGAAATACTTGGAGGTTTTCTATGTTATTTAGTCTGTCGCTTATTCTCATCATCGGTTTTTCCCTGAGCGGAATCCTGAACCGGTTCAAAATTCCGGGACTCATCGGCCTTATTTTTACCGGTATCTTTCTTGGACCCCAGGGGCTTGATCTGATTTCTCCGGACATTCTCGGCATTTCAAAAGATTTAAGAGAAATCGCACTGATCGTCATTCTCCTGCGGGCCGGACTTACACTGGACCTCAAGGACCTGAAAAAAGTAGGCAGACCTGCCCTGTTCATGAGCTTTCTGCCTGCAACATTTGAAATCACAGCCGTAACGCTACTTGCACCGCTCCTTTTGGGCATAACTTATATTGAGGCACTCATCCTGGGTGCGGTTCTTAGTGCAGTGTCACCTGCGGTGGTTGTACCATGGAAAGCGGATATGGAAAGAAGAAACGTATTCCCCAGATGGTGCTTGCCGGTGCCTCGGTGGATGACATCTATGTCATCATCCTCTTTACGGCATTCATGGGGCTCTACAAAGGGACAGCGATGAGTGCCGGGGTACTGCTTTCGGTACCTGTTGCAGTACTGTCGGGGCTTCTTCTTGGCATCATCTGCGGGGTCATCATGGTGAGGGTTTTCAGGTTTCTGCATATCAGAGACACCATCAAGGTGCTGATCATTCTCAGTGCGGCATTTCTCTTTGTCACTTTCGAAGATTTTGTCTCCCCCATCCTTCCTTTATCTGGGCTTCTCGCTGTGATGGCTCTTGGCGGGACCATTCTGAAGAGTAATGAGCATCTGGCAAAAAGGCTGCTTGGGAAATTTTCCAAGATCTGGGTAGGTGCTGAAATTCTTCTGTTTGTTCTGGTCGGAGCTGTGGTTGAGATTCGCGCGCTATCTGGTGTCGGGCTGAGCAGTGTCATTCTGATACTTTCCGCTCTTCTCTTTAGAACTGCAGGTGTATTTCTGAGTCTCCTAAAGACAGAGCTGTCTCTGAAAGAGAAGCTTTTCACTGCCATCGCCTATCTGCCCAAGGCTACAGTGCAGGCTGCCATCGGAACAATACCGCTTAGTCAGGGTGTTACGGCGGGAAATACGATTTTAAGCGTAGCCGTCCTTGCCATCTTCATCACCGCACCCCTTGGTGCAGCAGGAATAGACCACCTTCACAAAAAACTGCTGGTCAGAGAAAAGGAAAGTCAAAGCCTTGGTTAAAGATAGGGTGACAGCTCCTCTTTCCATTTCCCGGTCAGTTTTTCCAGTGTCCACGAAGCATTTGCCGGACTTGTTGAAGGAAGCGCCTTTGCGGGAATGCCGGTGACATTTTCAAGATATTTCTGATACAGTTTGTATGAGGTTTTGCCGTTGCAGAACACGGCTCTGATATCAGCGCGGCTTAATATGACGGAAAGATCATTCACCACAACGCTGCTGATGCTTAAATCGCTTGAACCAGTTATCTCACAGGATGCGATGGTGTCCC
>DAMDIS010000044.1:0-4483 GCA_032100885.1 Proteiniclasticum sp. | reverse complement strand
GGGCGATATGATTCTCCTTAAGCATTTTCGTCTTCCCGCTGACTTCTCCGATGTCCCCTTCATAGCCTGTGACGCCTTTCAGCACTTTCCAGAAGCGGTTCTGGGGATGGGCATAGAAAAACATTTCCTCTCTTGATTTTACGGAAGGAAAACTCCCCAGAATGAGCACCTTTGCCTGCTCATCATAAATGGGACCGAACGGATGGGTTTCATTTGTCTTCATGGATTTTCACCTCGCTTAAATTAAAGATTCTTACAATTATTATATCATAGCCCTCATTTATGCTCCCCTGTCCTAAAACCTTTAAAACATTGGTCCCAGCTGATATAATGGGAGAAAATAAGCGTTTAGGAGAGATATATGGAAAAGACACTGGTTCTCATCAAACCCGATGCAGTGGAAAGAAATCTCATCGGGAAAATCATCAGCATGTATGAAGAAAAAGGACTTAAGGTGACTGCCCTCAAAATGGTTCATGCAGATGCCGAGCTTTCTCATAGACATTATGAAGAACATGCGGGACGGCCCTATTTTGAAAGACTGATGACATACATCACAAGAAGTCCTTTGGTGGCAATGGTCTTGACCGGAGAAAACGCCATTTCGCTGGTTCGTGAAATCAACGGAAAGACGAATCCTCCGGAAGCTGCCGAAGGTACCGTAAGGGCGCTCTACGGGATAGACAATACACTGAATTCAGTTCATGCATCGGATTCCATTGAGAATGCCGAGCACGAAATCAGTATCTGGTTTAAATAGAAGAAAAGACTGAAGCGATCAGAATATGATCACTTCAGTCTTTTTCAGTGCAGGAATAATTTTTACTCTCTTACTTCTTTCTTTTAAGGACATTTGATAGCTTCGTTTCTTTGCCCGCCTGAATCCTTCTGTAATTGGGCAGATGAAGCTTCAGGCTGAGCAGTCCGCCAAGAACGGAGATTGCCACTGGCAGAACCCCCAGGTCCTTGAAAAACGTCATGGCGGCGATATAGATCACAAGAGCAAGTGTACCCACCGCTATATAGTCTGTAAGGAAGGTAGTGGCAATGATGATGAGGATCCCGATGAGACCATAGACCGGGTTCAGTCCAAGAAGAACACCGATCATGGTGGCCGTGCCTTTTCCGCCCTTGAAGTTCATGAAGAACGGGTAGATATGACCAAGGACTGCAGAGTATCCCGCGATGTAGAGAAGCGGTGCACCTTCCGCATCAAAGCCCGCATTATACAGCTGCCTGATCAGAAGAACGGCAAAGACTCCCTTAAGCACATCGACAATGGCCACTACTGCGCCGAACTTCCAGCCAAGAGACTCCACTGCGTTCGATGCGCCTGCATTTCCCTGACCGAGGGTTCTGATGTCTATTTTTTTCACGTATTTTCCCAGAAGGTAGGAAGTCTGTATGTTTCCGAAGAGGTAACCGATGACTGCGGCAAAAATAAAATCTCTCATATTTCTCCTAACTGATACAATTAAATTTAATAGATGGTGATTATGATTCCATATGATTTACTTCCTCTAACAGTTTATCCAAATATTTCCTGTTTGTAAAATCAACTTTCTTCTGAAAAACGGTAAGCATTCCCTTTTCATCCGATGTCAGTAAGCCGCCCTTCCTTTTCTTCATTCCGATTTTCAGTTTCAGAAGCCTCATAAGGATTTTATCCACGAAGCCCAGACTGCTATAGTCGAAACCTCCTCTGAAGTAATACAGGGAAATGTTCCCCACTCCAGTTTCTTTCAGATTGTTTTCGAAGATTTCTTTTCTGACTTCTTCCGAGTCATGGGAGAGTCCTGTTGTGAATACAATGATTTTTTTCAGAGCATTTGCCCGCTCGGCTGACAATATCTCTTTCAGGCCGTTGATCCCGATGGCATAGAGCCCTCCACCATAGATAAGGACTTCTTTATCCGAAAGCACCTCATCGAGTTTTCTCTGTCCATTCAGTTCATGAGCATCAACAGACAGCTCATCGGCTATCCACTTCGCGTATTTCTTTGTGTAACCGGTTTTTGAAGAGTAGATGACTGCAGCTTTCATATTTTCCTCCATATATTATCTTTTCTATATAAAAGATATCATATGGAAAACAGGAGTCAAGCATTTCCTCAAAAAGAAAAGACGCAAATCTTTGCGCCTTTCTTAGCTGTGTATCAGATGAGAAAATCATGCTCGTCGTCTTCCACAAGCTGATATCCGCTCATGAGAAAGTCTATGATATCGACTTTTCTGAACCCTTCCTTGTCTCTTTTGAGGGTTTTTACGAGGGTTCTCAGAAGACTGTTGGAGAGCTTCGCTCTCTTTCTGATATCCTCTTCCCTGTAGAATGAATCCGGAAAAAGTTCATGAAGGGTCATCTGAAGTTCTTTTTTGTATTTCATGTCCACTTCAGGATCTCTGTGGGGACCGTTAATGCCCCTGTGATGTTCATTGCAGAGATAGATCCTGTTCAGCGGATATTCCAGTCCGCCTTCATCTTTATGAATGATATGATGTGTGTCTCCTTCTTTGCCGCATACAACACATTTATTCAAATCATGACCCCTAATTCTGTTCTTCGTTTTTCTTCGCAAAATGATAGTTGAATCTTGTTTCGTCCTCATGGACCACTCTTTCGATGAATGCTTCCATGGCGATTTTTCCTTCATCACCCTTTTCACGACTTGTAACAGACAGTGTGCCTGCCTCCTGTTCCTGTTCGCCAATCACGACAAAATAAGGAATCTTTTCGTTTCTTGCTTCACGGATCTTATATCCGATCTTCTCGTTTCTGCCGTCCATCTCCGCTCTGATGCCCTTTTTCTTCATCTCGGCAAGAACCTTCTCCACATAATCGTGATATTTCTCGGAGATCGGAAGAAGCTTGACCTGAACAGGTGCGAGCCATAAAGGCATTGCGCCGGCATACTTCTCGATGAGGATTGCAAGTGTTCTTTCATAGCATCCGATGGATGTTCTATGAATGACAAAAGGATGCTTCTTCTGTCCGTCGCTGTCTACATAAGTCATATTGAATCTGCCCGGCAGAGCGAAGTCGATCTGAACGGTAATGATTGTATCTTCTTTTCCGTGCACGTTCTTCATCTGAAGATCCAGTTTAGGTCCGTAGAACGCAGCTTCACCTTCAGCTTCGACATAATCGATGCCTGCATGATTGAGGATTTCTCTCATGATGTTCTGAGTGCTTTCCCACGCTTCAGGATTGTTGATGTATTTATGCGTGTCCTTAGGATCCCATTTGGAGAAGCGGTAAGTGATGTCCTCTTTAATACCCAGTGTCTCCATGACATAATTTGTCAGGTCAAGTACACCTCTGAATTCCTCTTCCAGCTGATCAGGTCTTACAATCAGATGTCCTTCAGAAATGGTAAACTGTCTGACTCTTGTCAGGCCATGCATTTCACCTGAAGACTCGTTTCTGAACAGTGTGGAGGTCTCACCCATCTTGATGGGCAGATCTCTGTAGCTGTGCTGATCGGAATTGTAGATGGCAAACTGGAATGGACAGGTCATCGGTCTTAAAGCCATGACTTCCCCTTCCACGTCCTCACCGAAAAGATCGCCATGTCCATGGGGATCCTGACACATGATGAACATGCCGTCCTTATAATGGTCCCAATGTCCTGATATTTTGAAAAGATCCGATTTTGACATGAGCGGTGTCTGAGTATACTCATAACCTCTGCTCTCTTCTTCATCCTCGATGAATCTCTTCATGACCTGAAGGATCTTTGTTCCTTTATGCTTGAAGAGCGGCAGTCCCTGTCCGATGAGATCGGATGACGTGAAGATGTCCAGTTCTCTTCCAAGCTTGTTGTGGTCGCGTTTCTTCGCTTCCTCAACCTTTGCAAGGTATTCATCCAGCTCATTCTTCTTAGGGAATGATGTGCCGTAGATTCTTGAGAGCATCTTGAATCTACGGCACATCATTCCCTAAGAAGAATGAGCAGGTCTTCCTTGACGATTTTTTTCATCTCTTCTTCGATCTTGACAAGATCTTCCGCTGTGAAGCTTCCATCTTTGTCGAAGTCATAGTAGTAGCCTTCTTCAATGGCGGGTCCGATTGCAAGCTTTACGCCTGGGAACAGTCTTTTTACTGCCAGTGCGAGGATATGGGATGAAGTGTGTCTGAAGGCATGCTTTCCATCCTCGTCGTCAAAGGTCCTGATTTCAAGTTCAGCATCCTCTTCCAGCACATAGCGGAGGTCTACTCTCCTGCCGTTCACCTTTCCGGCCATAGCCGCACGGCCAAGCCCGGATGAAATGGCAAAAGCCGCATCCTTCACAGTTGACCCTTTTTCTACCTGTATGATGTTACCGTCTTTCAGTTTCAGATTGATCATGTTATCTCCTCCAATAAAATAAAATAGACCCATCCCTGGAAAGGGACGAGTCACCGTGGTTCCACCCTAATTAAAGCGATGTATCATCACTTCTCTTAAACACCTTAACGCGGTAAAACGTAAATACTTATGCTCTC
>DAMDIS010000043.1:18770-19170 GCA_032100885.1 Proteiniclasticum sp. | reverse complement strand
AGCTCGCGGCTGTTTCTGACAAGAAGCTGAATGCCTTTTCTGCCTGGAACGTAGTTCAGGAGATTGTTTCTCAGACTGAGATCCAGAAGTTTTCTTTCCCAGTGCGTTTTACGGTCGACCTTCTTTTCTTCATTCTCCGGAACGGTCTTCATGATTTCTTTCAGTTCAGGAAGCTGCTCAATTCTCTCCTCAAGTCCTTTTTCAGTTTTTCTGACATAGTTTCCATTCACCAGCAGCCTTTCGGGAAGCGGTCTGATGCCCCCGACCCTCGCTCTTCTGATGTCGATGGCCATGACAAAATCCTCTTCATGGCTGAAATGCGCGGCAGCATTTCTTTCCGAGTCGGAAAATGAAGTATCCACGCCAATCCTTATATCCGTAGTTTCAAGAAGTCCTATGA
>DAMDIS010000043.1:18300-18760 GCA_032100885.1 Proteiniclasticum sp. | reverse complement strand
ATTCCCTCGGCTGTTCTTTTGGTCAGAGAGGATAGGTCATATTCCACCGTATCCTGGAAGAATTCCTCTTCCTGCCAGAATCCGAGGAAGGAGTGTCCTTTGATCAGAATGACCAGAGGATGCAGGGAGACTGCCTCAAGACAGGAAGCAAACAGAAGCGTGAGGTCAAGGCAGGTACCCATCTTCTTTTCCAGAACTTCGCTGGAAAGCCTTATTCTCTGTCCACCTTCAACAAATGATGCCGGTGGTCCGATGTAGGTGATCATCTGATTTTTCAGTGCAGTATAGAGTGCATGGACCTGCTCCCTCACCCGGTTGATGTCCCCCTTCTGATACCCTTCGAAGGAAGGATCCTTTCCCGATTCTTTCAGAATATGGGAAGCCTCGATGATGATGCTGTCCACTGAAGGATGATTAGGCGTGACAAACGCGCTCAGAACCTCAGGCATGGAATCCATTC
>DAMDIS010000043.1:9456-18290 GCA_032100885.1 Proteiniclasticum sp. | reverse complement strand
CATTGTAGCTGAGCACGGAAACGTCTTTCAGAAGCACAAGTGTATCCATGGAATCCGCTTCAAGAATCACTTTCATCTGAACCGATATGGCTTCAGTCAGGTTAAAGAGATAATCCGGGCTGATCTCCACGGGGATTCTGCCAAGGTCGACTTCAATGCCGGAAGGCAGAAAATCGAAAGCCCGTGTCAAGTCTTCAGCCATCCCTTCGGGGAAGACAATTGAGAGCTTGAGATTTTTCATCTCCATTTCTGAATCGTTTTTCAGGGTGATCTTTCTGATGAAAGGAATGCCATTTAGTACCATGGCATAGTTCAGCGTATCGGAATAATCCATATTCACCACAAGTCTGTGCAAATTCTCCATAAAGGCCTCCTAAAGTAACTACTACTCCCATTCTAGTACATTATCGGAATATTTTGTAGAATTTTCTTTCTTCACATATTTTTGGCATCATTTTGTCATTACTTTAGAGATAAAAGCATATACAATGACCTTAACAGAAAGGATACTTGGGCTGCAGAGAGCCAAGGTTATCCTTACAGGGGGGAATCCGTATGAAAAGCAGAAAGAAAATATTCATGGGCATAGGATCAGTTCTACTCCTTACCTTCGTCGGTGTATTCATCTTCACCCTTCTAGGCGGTAATCCCGGCATGCTGGGAAAGAGCACAAATGACACTGCAGAGTATGCACCGGGCTATCCTGCTGAAGCTCCGGCTGAAGAGTCTCTGGCACCTGGAGAAGATTTCGGTGGAAGAGATGAGGACAGCGGCGGTATAGGTGACAAGATCATCGGTACCTATTCCATGAACTTCGAAACACTGGAGTTCATGAAGACAGTAACCGATCTTGAAGCACTTGTAGCCAAGTATAAGGGCTACGTGGAGTATTCGGAGGTCTACAATCAGGCTTCAAACGAAGGCAAAATCTACAAGTTCGCAAGACATACCCTGCGTATTCCGAAGGAAGAGGTCATGGCCTTCAACGCAGAGCTTAAGCTCATGGCCCATCTGGTATCGGAAAACGCCAATGTCCAGAATGTGTCCAAGTACTACAGAGACATCGAAACAAGGCTCGACACTCTTGAAGCCCAGAGAAAGAGGCTGAACGAACTGTATGAGCAGGCAGAGCGGATTGAAGACATCATCAACATAGAATCCAAACTAAACGACATCATCTACCAGATCGAATCCATAAAGGGAGAGCTTCAGTATCTGGATGAGTCCATAAACTACAGCACAGTGACGACCTATATTCAGGAAGTTTCAAAGCTGACTGAAGGCGAAAGCATTCAGGCTTCCTTCGGCGAAAGACTGAGCAAAGCGCTCAGCGAATCCGTCTACTTCTTCCAGGAAGCCATGATCACCTTCTTCATCGTGCTCATCTACCTGATCCCGTTCCTTATTGTATTTGGTGCTCTGGCAGCAGCAGGCAGTAAAATTATGAAAAAGAGACGAAGAAACATGAACTCGGGTTCTACCGGAAAATCACAGACAGACGAGCATAAAGACATCTGATTGACCTTTCTGTTCTGGAGATGAGTATGGTCCCTATATCATCGTAATTCCTTTTCTCCAAATACCTCTATACCTCGGGAAGCAGAAGTAAAGATCTGCTTCTCTTTTTCTGACATAAATCTCTCCCCTTTTTTCATTATTTCTAGATAACTTCAGGAAGATGCCTTAGAATGGGAATAGAAGTGACATGAATCACAACCAGAAATCAATTCTATATGAAATGGTGGTAATGAAATGAAATTAAGCGGTGACCGTATAAAAGAACTGACCCTTGATCTTGTGGGCATCAGAAGTGTCGTGGGAACAGCGGAAGAAACGAAGGTAAGCGAGAGAATCCACGAGATGCTTTCACATCTGCCTTACTATAAGGAGTATCCTGAGCATCTCTTCTTTGTGGACAACGTCAGCGATCCCCTTGGCAGAAAATCCCTCATGGCCATGATGAAAGGCAGAAAGGACGGTAATGATAAGGCTGTTGTCCTCATCGGGCATATCGATACCGTAGGTACATCGGATTATGGCGCTCTGGAAGAGTATGCCACAGAGCCTTTGACCCTCATGAGGAAACTGAGCGAGCTGAACCTTCCAGCAAATGTCAGAGAAGACCTCTCTTCAGGCAACTATCTCTTCGGAAGAGGCGCACTGGATATGAAATCAGGCGTGTCAGTCATCATCAATCTGCTGGAAACCGCTTCAAAAGATCCTGACAGCTTTTCCGGTAATCTTGTTGCAGCCTTTGTAACCGACGAGGAAGGAAACTCCAAAGGGATGCTCTCCTGTGTGCCTGAGCATGTCGTGGAGAAGATCAATCTCAGTGTCGGACTTTCTGACGAGTATATGGGCGAAACAGCTGTTCCACCTGTCACCCTGAGATTTAAAGACCTGAAACCAGAATACTCGGTACAGACAAACAGAGACACCAGTGTCTATTTCAACTTCTCCACCCACATCAGCACGCCTGATGTAGTCCTTGAGAAGCTTAAGAAGGTTGCAGAAGATTCCTTTGATGAGGTCATTAGAAAGCTCAATCTGGAATATCTCTCCTTCACGAGGAAAATGAATCTTCCCCATAAGGCCCTTCCCTGGAAAACCTCTGTCCATACCTATGACAAGGTCTTCGATGAAGTAAAGAGATTGGTGCCTGATCTTCAGAAGATCCTTGATGACGAAGCCGCGAGAATCATGAACGAAGGCATTTCAGATGAACGGGAAATCTCTCTTCATCTTGTGAAGAAACTCCATACCCTATGGAGAGAAAAAGATCCTTTAATCATCCTCTACTTCTCTCCTCCATATTATCCTCATATGGCCGTAACGGGAAAAACGCCAGAGGAGAATAAGCTTCTTGAAATCCTGGATGATCTGGCAGTGGAAAGGGATGTGCATCCCATAAAGGCCAGAAAGTTCTATCCGTATATTTCGGATCTCAGCTACTTCTCCCTGCCTGAAGAAGAGTCAGTGGAATCTCTGAAGCGCAATATGCCGGGCTTCGGCACATCCTATATCCTTCCGCTGGATGAAATCAGAGAACTTGACCTTCCAGTGACAAACATCGGACCCTATGGTTTCGATGCCCATCAGTATACAGAAAGAATCGAGATCGATTATTCCTTCTATACTCTGCCGGATCTTGTCCTTCAGACGGTCATGGGCATGCTGAAAAACGAAAAGAATATATAGTAGAGAGGCATGAATTCCTGCGGATTCATGCCTCTTCTATGTCTCTTCTATGTTTTTTGTTCTCTTTATACGCTGCTCTTTTCCGGATGTCTCTACTCATTTCTGTTCTTGCCGAAAAGAGATGCCAGTCCTATCACTGCTGCAAAGAGAAGTCCTGCAAGCGGCCAGATGATCCATGTGAATCCCCAGTTACCTGACGTAAAGCTCCAGTAGAGATAGATGAGGACGATGATCGGCCAGTAGACATTTCCGATGACTTCCGCTTTTCTGGTCCTGTTTCTTGCTTCATCCGTATATTCACCTTTTTTAAGAAGAACGTCATATGCAGACTGTTTCATTCCGGCATTGATGAAAAGAAAGACGCCTGCACTGACAAAGAGAATCATCATGACAACGCCCATGATGAGGATGCTCTCTCTTACTTCGAGCACCCCAAGGATCAGTAGAGGAATGACGCTGATGATGCAGTCCAGATCGTATCTTCCGAACTGAACACCGCTCATGATGAAAAGTCCCACAGCCACAGCCACCATGGAGAGAAGCACCACTAGACCTATAGCAAGCCCTCCGTTATAGATGCCTAGAATTTCTTCGTTCTCCGTGGTGGACATTACAATCAGAAGAATCGGAGACCAGATGGCAAGCATGACACCGCCGCCCACCATATAGGATGCCTTGACTCTGTTCTCTATGAAGTCCTTCGCTGTATCGATGGAGATCACTTTTTTGCCTGGATGAGCTTCTGCCTCTCTCATGGCATCGGAAAGACCAAGCTCTTCAGAAACCTCGCTTAAATTGCCGAACTCTGAAATGACGATGCCCACCGCTTCATTCTCGGTTCTTCCTTCACTTTTAAGTTCAAGGTATTTGTCCTCCATCATATTCTGAAGCTCTTCCTTGGCGCGGAGAACTTCACTGCTTCTGGGTAAAGTCATGAACATATTTTCAAGATAGATTTTGATGGTTTCCATTATTTTTGTCCCCTTTCTATGAATTTTTCGATGACTTCCTTGGTCAGATCCCACTCCTCGCATTTCTCCCTGTAGTACTCTCTTCCTAGAGGTGTGATCTCATAATAGGTCCGTCTTTTACCGCTGGTCTCACTGCCGAAGAACGATGTGACATACCCGTTCTTCTCCAGTCTGGTGAATATGGAATAAAGTGTGGTTTCTTTCATGACATACTGTCCGTCGCTGTTCTCTTTAATCTTCTTTGCGAGCTCATAGCCGTAGGACGGCTCCTTGAGCAGAAGATAGAGGATCATGGTGTCGTTGTATCCTCTTAGCACATCTGAACTGATCAATGCGATCCCTCCCTAAAAGTATTTCATCTGATGTAGTACTTTTACTCTATCAGATGTAGTACGACAGGTCAAGTACTTTGCACAAAAAAATAATGGGACAGGGAAAATGCGGATCATCGCTTTTTCTCTGTCCCAGGTTATTTTTTACACATCCGGCTGCCACTGCACTTTTCCGAAGGCTCTGAAGCGTTCATAGCGCTTTTCCAGAAGCTCCTCGATCTGCAGGCTTTCGGTTCTTGTCATGAAATTTTGGAGGATTCTGTCCATCTCCATATAGACCTTTTCAATGTTTTCGTTGATGTCATCGTGTTCCCTGACAATGCCCTCAATGATGCCGAGTTCCAGAAGATCATCTGATGTGATCTTCATGATTTCACTGGCTTCTTTCGCTCTTTTTGAATCCTTGTATAAAATGGCTGAAAATCCTTCCGGAGACAGTATGGAATACACCGCATTCTCCAGCATATAGACTTCGTCCGTCGATGCCAGGGCAAGTGCTCCACCGCTTCCGCCTTCTCCTGTAATGAAGGAAATCATCGGCACCCTAAGGGTCGCGCTTTCATAAAGGCATCTGGCTATCGCTTCGCCCTGACCTCTTTCTTCCGCTTCCACGGCGCATCCTGCGCCTTTGGTGTCGATGAACATAATGACAGGTCTTTTGAATTTCTCCGATGCCTTCAAGGGGAAGCGGTCTGTTCTTGTCTCTTGCTTTTAACACTCTGTCCCATGCGCTCATCTACTTACCTCCATGCAGGAGAAGAATCTTATGAAGATAAGATTTCATCTCTTTTCTTTTGACGACAGCATCAAGAAATCCATGCTGCATGAGAAACTCAGCGCTCTGAAAATCTTCAGGCAGTTTTTTTCTTATGGTTCCCTCGATCACTCTTCTTCCGGCAAAACCGATCAGCGCCTTAGGCTCTGATATGATGATGTCTCCCAGCATGGCAAAGGATGCTGTAATGCCTCCTGTTGTGGGATCAGTGGGTACGGAGATATAGAGAAGACCTTTGTCCGAATGTTTTTTGATGGCAAATGAAGCCTTGCTCATCTGCATTAGCGATACGATACCTTCCTGCATTCTCGCTCCCCCCGAAGCGGAGAATATGATGAGCGGAAGACTGTAGAACTCCGCAAATTCTGCCAGTGATGCGATCTTTTCCCCGATGGCCGATCCCATACTGCCCATGATGAAGCTTGAGTCCATGACGCCGATTGCGGCTTTTACCCCACCGATATCTGCGTATCCAGTAATTACCCCTTCATTTAACCCTGATGCCTGCTGCACCTTTTCGATCTTTGTCTCATAACCGGGAAAATCGAGAGGATTTCTCCCCACGATGTTGCCGTTGATTTCGCGAAAAGTGCCTTCATCTGCTATCAGCCCGATCCTCTCCCATGCACCCATTCTCTCGTAGGTTCCGCATTTGGGACAGATGAGGCTGTTTTTCTTAAGGTCCTCCTTGAGTACAAGTTTCTCGCACCCCCTGCACTTGTGCCACATCCCTTCGGGAACAGATGGTTTCCGCTCAGGAAGTTCCTCTGTGATCACGCCATGGGTCGGTAGGGTAAAATAATTCCGTTTCTTTTTGAATATCGCCAATTTCTCTTACCTCCTAAACCGGTCCAAGGTGAGTGTATGATAGTTTCCTGTTTCGAAAAACGGATGACTGAGAATCTCTTCCAGATATGCCTGATTGGTGATGATGCCCTGAATGGTAAGCTCGTAAAGCGCGCTTCTCATTTTGAGAATGGCCTCATCCCTGTTTTTTCCATGAACGATGATCTTTGCCACCATGGAATCGTAGTAAGGCAGGATGGAGGGTCCGTTATAGCATCCGCTGTCCACTCTGACTCCGTTTCCCGACGGAAAGTGCAGAAAATCGATGTTTCCTGGAGACGGTGCGAATCCGTTGTCGGGATCCTCGGCATTGATTCTGCATTCGATGGCATGGCCGGAAAACGAGATTTCCTCCTCGGTAAAGGAGAGTTTTTCGCCCATGGCGATTCTGATCTGCTCCTTGATGAGGTCAACTCCGGTAACCATTTCCGTTACAGGATGCTCCACCTGTATTCTTGTGTTCATTTCCATGAAGTAGAAATGTCCGTCACTGTCCAGAAGAAATTCTATGGTTCCCGCACCAAGATAGTCCGATGCTTCAGCAAGAGCTACTGCGCAGCTGCCCATTCTTTTTCTCAGGTCTTCTGAAAGACTTGGTGAAGGTGATTCTTCAAGGACTTTCTGCTTTCTTCTCTGAAGGGAACAGTCTCTTTCTCCCAGGTGCACGGTATTTCCGAAACTGTCTCGAAGGATCTGGAATTCGATGTGTCTTGGTTCCTGAAGATACTTCTCAAGATAGACGCCATCTTCCCCGAAATTTGCCAGAGCTTCGTTCTTTGCACCGGTAAAAGCGCTTTTCAGCTCCTCTTCCTTTTCGACGATGCGGATTCCTTTTCCGCCTCCGCCTGATGAGGCTTTGACGAGAATCGGGTAGCCGATCTCCCGTGCGGATGCAAGCGCTTCCTCATAGGTGTCCACCTCTCCGTCTGATCCTGGCACAACAGGAACCCCCGCCTTTTTCGCCATATCTTTCGCCATGGCCTTGTCGCCCATGGATTCCATGGTTTCCTCGCTGGGTCCTACAAATCCGATGTTGCATTCTCTCAGCAGTCTTCGAAACAGCGGATTTTCGGAAAGAAAGCCATATCCGGGATGGATGAGGCTGGCCTCCGAAAGGACTGCGGCGCTGATGATGTTTTCCATATTGAGATAGCTGTCTTTTGAAAAATTCTTCCCGATACAGTAAGCCTCATCTGCAAGTTTGACATGCAGCGCGTCCTTATCCGCCATGGAATAGACTGCCACCGTCTCGATATTCAGTTCATGAGCCGCTCTAAGAATTCTTAAAGCGATTTCTCCTCTATTGGCTATGAGTATCTTCAATCTGACCACCTATCCTAACATGAATATTAATTCCGCCTCGCAGACGAGAACCCCGTCCACATAGGCCTTTCCTTTTCCTTTACCATAGGAACTTTTCAGTTTGTCTATGGTCACTTCCAGTCTTAATGTATCTCCAGGCACGACCTGCTTTCTGAACTTCACATTGTTCAGTCCCCCGAAAAATGGTGTCTTGTCCCTGTTTGCCTCCAGAGTGAGGATCCCGTATGCGCCGGTCTGCGCCAGAGCTTCCACGATGAGCACTCCAGGCATGACCGGATAATCCGGATAATGACCTCTGAAGAATTCTTCGTTGTAGGTCACATTCTTGAGTGCCGTGCAGCTCACCCCAGGTTCCACTTCAAGGATCCTGTCGATGAGAAGAAACGGCGGTCTGTGTGGAAGGACCTTCATGATTCCTTTTATATCTGTCATCAGTTCTCCTCCTCCATCAGGAAAAGCACTTTCCCGAAATCCGCCATGTCTCCGTCCTCAAGCAGTATTCTCTTTATGGTACCGTCATGAGGACTCTTGATTTCATTCATGATCTTCATGGCTTCCAGTATGCAGAGCACATCGCCCTTCTTCACTTTCTGCCCGAGCTTCACAAAAGATTCTTCCTTCTCTGAGGGTCTGCTGTAGAACGTGCCTACGATGGGTGAACTGACTTCCGTCCAGTTTTCCATTTCAGTTTCAGCCTCGTTCTCCTCAGTGACCGTTTCCTCTTTTCTTTTTTTTGCGGGCATGAATTTCACCGGCTCATCTGCCTTGCTCTGCAGGGAAGGTTTCGGCTGGAGATACTCAGTGCCTTCGTTTCTTGCCGCTTCAAACTCGTCTCCCTTCAGTCTGACTTTCAGAGAAGACAGATCTGATGTTTCGAATTTTTCAAGAAGCAGAAGTATGTCATTCAGTTCCATTATTTCCCCTCCCATTTCCTGAAGAGCAGTGTTGCATTGTGACCGCCGAAGCCCAGGGAATTTGACAGGACATAGGTCGCATTGACTTTCAGCCCTTCTCCGATGATGATATTCGCTTCAATTTCCGGATCGATGTTTACGGTATTGATAGTAGGCGGAAGATATCCCTCTCTCATGCTGATGAGAGAAACTATGGACTCAACGGCTCCTGCAGCCCCCAGAAGGTGTCCTGTCATGGATTTCGTGGAGGATACGGGAACTTCCTTTCCGAAGAGACTGACGATGGCCATGGACTCCAGACGATCGTTCATCGGTGTGCTGGTGCCATGGGCGTTGATGTACCCTACCTGACCCGGAGTGATCCCCGCTTCATCAAGTGCCTTTCTCATGGCCATCTTTGCCCCTTTGGCTTCCGGATGAGGAGCGGTGATGTGATAGGCATCGGATGTCGAGCCATAGCCTACAACTTCGCCTA
>DAMDIS010000043.1:2731-9421 GCA_032100885.1 Proteiniclasticum sp. | reverse complement strand
TTTCAAGAGCTCCGTCAAGGCTTTCAAGAATCAGTACACCTGCACCTTCACCCATGATGAATCCGGCTCTGTCCTGGTCAAAGGGTATGGACGCCTTAAGGACATCATCCGTTTCGTTCAGCGCTTTCATGTTCGAGAATCCTGCTATGGCCATGGGTGAGATGGATCCTTCCGTTCCGCCTACGATGGCGGCTCTGGCATAACCGTGCTTGATTGCTCTGAAGCCCTCTCCAATGGAGTGTGTCCCTGAAGCGCAGGCGCTTACAGGGGCATATGAAGATCCCATGGCGTTGAATCTCATGGAAATCTCTCCGGCTGCCATATTGACGATGTTCATGGGAATAAAGAACGGTGATACGCGTCCTGGACCCTTTTCAAGGTACTTCTCCATGTTTTCTTCCATGGTATGCAGACCGCCGATGCCTGATGTGATCAGCACACTGACATCAAAGGGATCATAGGCATCCATAAACTTAGCGTTCTTTACAGCTTCTTCTGCGGCAACAACAGCCAGCTGAGTGAATCTGTCCATTCTTCTTGCTTCCTTCTTTCCGATCAGCTCGGAAAGATCGATTCCTCTGACTTCAGCAGCAAGGTTTGCCTTGAATGCGCCTGCATCGAAGGATTCGATCGGCGCGATTCCGCACCTCTTTGAAAGGAGGCCTTCTGTAAATTCCCTGATATCATTTCCTATAGGTGACACAACACCCATTCCCGTAACTACTACACGATTCATAAAAGAATCCCCCTTACATACTCATGCCACCATCAACGGCAATGACCTGACCCGTGATGTAGTGGCTCTTCTCACCTGCCAGAAAATAGGCCAGGTGTGCGATATCTTCAGTCTGTCCAAGTGTTCCTTTTGGAATGTCCATAAGGATTCTTTCCTTCACTTTGTCGCTCAGAACATCGGTCATGTCGGTCTCGATGAATCCCGGTGCGATGGCATTGCAGGTGACGTTTCTCTTGGCCAGTTCTTTAGCAACAGATTTTGTGAGACCGATGATACCGGCCTTGGATGCTGCATAGTTTGCCTGTCCCGCATTTCCGCGAACACCGACCACTGATGAAATGTTGATGATGCTTCCTGTTCTCTTTTTCATCATGACGGCACTTGCGGCTTTTGTCATGTTGAAGGTTCCGATGAGATTGACATCGATGACTTTTCTGAAATCATCCGTCTTCATTCTCAGCATGAGATTGTCCTTTGTGATGCCTGCATTATTGATGAGCACATCTACAGTGCCGAAGGCCTCTACGGTTTCTTTCACAATTCTTTCGGCATCTTCCTCCTGTGAAACATCTCCTTTTACGGAGATGAATGAAGCTTCCATGGCTTCAAGCTTTGCAATGAGTTCATCAGGTTCTTTCGTGCTGTAGTTGACCACCACGTTATAGCCTCTTTCTGCAAAGTACAGTGCGCAGCCCGCACCGATTCCCCTTGAGCTTCCTGTAATGATGCAAGTCTTATTTTCCATTTTGTCTCTCCTTTATACCCTGGACGGCTTTTGCAAGATCTTCTGCTTCGCTTATCGTATATACCTGTCCTTTTATCTTGTTCTGCTTCAGAATCGACCCCAGTGCCTTTCCTGGTCCCAGAAGGATGTGGATGTCCTCTTCACAGCTCTCAAGCCTTTCTAGGCAGGAATCGAGCAGTACAGGCATATGGATGTGTTTCATGAGGATCTCTTTGATGCTGTCCTCTTCGCTGTAGAAATCCCCTTTGAGATTGGACAGTACAGGCACTTCAGGATGAGAGAATGTGAAAAGCTCCAGATAGTCCCTGAACCTTACAGCCGCACTCTCCATGAGGGAAGTGTGGAATGCTCCGGATACATTGAGAAAAGTGATTTTCTTTCCGCCATGTTCCCTGATTCTCTTCTCAAATTCTTCCTTCTGTTCGATTTTCCCGCCTACAACATTCTGGTTATCCGCATTGCAGTTGGAGATCGATACGCCATCAAGTCCTTTTAAGGCTTCTCTCACCGCATCTCTAGGCATGAAAGAAACTGCTGCAAGAAAGCCTCTGTTCTCTTCTGATGCCTTCTGCATGAGATATGACCTTCTCTTAAGCAGCCTCATGGTATCCTGTCTGTCCATGGCTCCGGCATAGGTCAGCGCGCCGTATTCTCCGAGACTGAGTCCCAGTACGTTGTCTGCAGCTATTCCCTCTTCCCTGAGGATCAAAGCGATCCCATAGCTCATGGTGAAGATGGCCACCTGAGCGTTTTCTGTTTCACTGAGCATCTCTTCGTCATTTAGGACGGAAACGAGATCCATCCCGCAGATCACGCCCGCTTCGTCTATGAGGTCTCTGTATGTGCTGTATTTTTCATAAAAATCGAGACCCATGGTTTTAAACTGAGCCCCTTGTCCGGGAAAATGTAGATTAATTTTCATTTCTTCTAATAGGCAGCAGTAGTTACTGCTGCCTCTCCTTATTTCTCATATGTGATGTATTTTGATCCTTCAAGAAGCGATCCGATGAGCTCCTGACATGTACCGCTCTTTCTGACAAGTCCTGCAATCTGGCCTGACATGAAGCTTCCCTTTTCAAGGTCGCCCAGGATCACTGACTGATAAAGCGAGCCTCTTCCGAGGGCTTCGTAGTCTTCCATTGACCCGCCGTTTTTCTCCAGTTCCTCGAACTTTCTTGAAAGCCTGTTTCGAAGCACCTGTACCGGGTGTCCTGTGAATCTTCCGGTGACTGTCGTATCGATATCGCTTGCCTCGATGATCATGTTCTTGTAGTTCTCATGAGCCTTGCATTCCTCTGCAGGAATGAAATAGGTCCCAAGCTGAACACCTTCAGCACCGAGTGTGAATGCGGCATCTACGCCTCTATGATCAGCTATGCCTCCGGCACCGATAACAGGAATGCTCACAGCATCCGCAACCTGGGGAAAGAGAACCATACTTGAAAGCTTCCCGATATGACCGCCAGCTTCGTTGCCTTCAGCAACTACCGCATCGGCACCGAGCTTCTCCATTTTCTTCGCCAGCGCCACTGAGGGTACAACCGGTATGACTTTGATCCCCGCATCGTGAAATGCCTGGATGTATCGGCCCGGGTTTCCTGCTCCAGTAGTCACGCAGGCAACTTTTTCTTCGATGACCACTCTGATGACATCATCTTTGAAAGGACTGAGGAGCATGATGTTTACACCGAAGGGCTTATCTGTAAGTTCCTTGGCGATTCTGATCTCTTTTCTGATGATTTCACCTTCCGCATTGCCTCCTGCGATGATGCCAAGACCACCGGCGTTGGAAACCGCTGCAGCAAGCTTTCCGTCAGAAATCCATGCCATGGCTCCCTGGAATACAGGATACCTGATTCCGAGAAGCTGACATACTCTATTCTCCATAGTGCACCTCTTATGAATTGATCTGAGATTCGATGTGATCGACCACGTCTTTGACGGTTTTCATTGATTCTGATTCTTCCATGGTGATGTCGAACTCTTCTTCGATCTGCATCACAAGTTCCACAAGATCCAGTGAATCGATGCCCAGTTCCTCAAAACTGGAGGTCATAGTTACCTCTTCTTCACTTAGGCTAAGTTCCTTAACGAGTATTGCTTTTACTTTTTCAAAAATCATGATGATTCCTCCTAAAATTTTGTTTGATGATGTATGTTATAAAAATTGGATAACGTGATTTACCTGTTCCACTCAATATAGGCTGCGCCGTAGGTGAGGCCTCCGCCGAATCCCACAAGAGCGATCTTATCCCCGTTTTTGAGCATGGATTTTTGGTTCATCTCATCCAGAGCGATGGCTATGGATGCAGCTGAAGTATTCCCTGTCTTTTCGATATTGATGAAGAACTTCTCCATGGGAATATCCAGTCTTTTTGATGCGGCCTCTATGATTCTGATGTTGGCCTGATGAGGGATGATATGATCCAGTTCGTGAATATTGCCGTTTCCTTTTGCTACTGCAGCTTTCATGGCTTCAGGCAGGATATTTACGGCAAATTTGTATACTTCCTTGCCATCCATATGGACCAGATGCTCAAAAGGCTGATCTCCTGTGAGGATATTGCTGACGCCGAAGGTTCCTGTGTTGAGGCAGGCTGCCTTTGTGCCGTCTGAACCGGTGATGATGCCTTTTATGCCTTCACCCTTTGAAAGAACTGCGGCTCCAGCACCATCCCCGAAAAGGACACAGGTTGCTCTGTCCTCGAAATTCGTGATCTTCGTCAGCACCTCTGCACCGATCACCAGGATATATCCCATATCCGGGAGATGAAGAAGAGCTTCCGCTACCTCAAGTCCGTATATGAATCCGGTACAGGCGGCATTCAGATCAAGACAGGATGCATTTGCAGCGCCCAGTTTTGCCTGCACATAGCAGCTGGTGTTCGGTACCAGTGAATGCGGAGTTGTTGTCGCTACAAGAATATAGGACAGTTCCTCTGCCGTGATGCCCGCATCGCAAAGTGCCCGCTTTGCCGCTTCATACGCAAGATCGCCCGTATTTTCATCACTCTGGGAGATATGTCTTTCTTTGATCCCGGTTCTTGTGACAATCCATTCATCTGTGGTATCCACATATTTTTCCATCTCTTTATTCGTTACGATGCTTCTCGGCAGGTAACTTCCTGTTCCCATTATTCTTGCCACTAAAGAACCCTCCAAACTCATTTGATTGTTAAAATATTTGACTCTCAAACTATAAACTTATAATTCAACCTCTTCAATATACCGATTTATGAGGTTTATCCATCATATTCTCCGTATATCTCCATATTTCTCAAGAATTGTACAATGATTCATTTCTCAGGGTTTTAAAAAACTTATAAGATTTGACAGAAACGAAATTATCCCGCATATCACCCTAAAATCATCATTTCCAATGACTTTCAAGATGTTATGCAACAAAAAAATAGATACCCTTAAAGTATCTATTTCCCTCATTTATAATTTTAAGCTGATTTTAAGCGCTGTGCTTTAACGCAGAGATTTCTTCCTCTTCCACAATCCCCGCCTTTGACGTGAGGATACCGAGATAGGAAAAGAACACATAATATACCATGACCACCTGAATGTTGAACATGGCCTGAATGAGATATCCGATGACCGCTGCAAGAAGAGGTACAAATGCCGGATGAAGTCTCATCCTTCTTATGCCCTTTTTCAGGGACAGGAAGATGAAGCCAAGATATGCCCCAAGCGACAGAAGGCCTGACGAAACTGCGATGTTCAGATACTCATTATGGGACTTGTCCCAGTTGACATACTTTCCGAAATCGGAAATGATCTCACCTCTGAAGTATGTGTTCATGGCGATGTACATGGTATCTAGTCCATAGCCGAAGAGCGGTCTCATTTTGATCAGTTCGATGACCTTACCCCAGACATAGATTCTCATGGATCCGCCCATGGCGGCATCCTCTTCCCGTTTTACGATTTTCGAGAAATCGACGAACACCGAGAGAAATCTGACCATAAACAGATTGTTCGAGGTAAACGCGAAGAATGCGATGATGGCTAGGGATGAAGAAAAGACAATAATGACTTTCTTGATTTCTGATCGGGTAAATCCTCTGCTCACCTTATGAAGAATAAGGAAAGCGATGAGCGAAAGAAATGCACCAATCCAGGCTCCTCTTGTCTGGGTTGTCAGAAGTCCCAGAAAAAGAAAATTGTAGGCAAAGAGGCCAAGCTTCCTGCCCTTGTAGAAATAGAGGTAGAGTGGAATCGGTATGGAGAGCACCAGATAGGATCCCAGAAAATTCGGATTCCCCATGGTGGCAAAGGCCTTGTTTGTCCACTGAAGTGCATAAAGATCCGCCGGAATGGGATCGATGTTATAAAACTGAAGAATGCCGTAGAAGGCGACGATCATCGAAGTACCGGTGATGAGCGGAAACATGACTTTCTCCACATTTTTAGCATTTCTTGCGATCAGGTAGCTGAAATTATACAGTACAAAGGCAATAAAGCCGTCATAACGATATTTGGACCCCAGCAAGGACACAGCCGGATCCAAAGAAAAGAACATGGAAACGACCACCAGGATGAAGTAGCCTGCAAGGAACCTGTTTTCCAGGGTATCTTCCATAAACGTCATGCTGTCTCTCCTTCTTATACAGATGAAAAGAAAAAGTATGGAAATGATGCCCAAAGCGACTAGCTTGGTCCAAGATGTCTGCAGAGTTCCATCTACGGGAATCAGAACCAGCGGAATAAATCCCACAACGAGATATAAGAGCAGATTTTTAGCTTTTATGATACCGATGTCTTTATTCATTCTTGCCTCCAGCGCACTGATCAGTTTATATTGCTTAAAATTATTGTGTCATCAATCTATAATACACTGATAATCTTCTTATCTTACATTATATTTATATTTTGTTCCAGTAAATGACATAATCGTTACACAGTTGGTCTCCGGTGATGAGGAAGTCTATGAAAGAATCCTACAAAAAAAGACATACCATTTAAGCAGTACATCTTATCTGTTGTCTGTTCTTAGCCCTCTACAGGTTCTCTGATGGTTTTGATTCTGAAGAAAAAGTAATAGTAGAGGAACACAATCATGCCGCCCATGAAGATCTTTCCGTAGATATTAGGCATGGCAATAAGCGACAGAAGCATCATGGTCGTGGCAAAGGTCAGTAGTGTCGCTTTCGTCTTCCATGTCATGGCTCTTTTTTCATAATAGCTTTCCAGATATTTACTG
>DAMDIS010000043.1:0-2721 GCA_032100885.1 Proteiniclasticum sp. | reverse complement strand
GTAAACCACTTTTCGAAACGCTCTGAACCCCTTGCAAAGCATGCCGATGCAAGAAGAAGAAACGGAGTCGTCGGTAGAACCGGGATGACCGCGCCGATGGCCCCTAATCCGAAAAAGATGAAACCCAGTGTTATATAGATCACTTTCAAGCCAAGTACCTCCTCAGGACACCGTAATTGCAGAAATTTATTTTTTAAGTATGCCATAACTGATAATCATTGTCAATTTGAAAAAAATCAGGCCTGCAGTGCAATAGCAGCAGGCCTGAGCATCCGGATCTTCAGAATTTTCGTGTATGGTCATCTCCAACGGTTCTCTTCATTTCAGCAAGACGATCAAGTCCTTCTTCCTCTTCTGTACCAAATCTGTCCTTCATCCCAAAACCGCCTTCTAAAGTGGCAAGCTCATCCTCGTACATAGCGACTCTGTCTTTCAGATATCTGATTTTCTTTCTGAGCAGCTTGATTTCCTTATGGGTATCCTTCGGTTCTTTGTTTTCCAGTCTATCCCATTTTTCGCCTAATGTTTCTTTTTCCTGTGGGGTTTTCGTATCCATATTCATGATGCGGACACTTACGTGTCGTTCACCTCCCATACCGTAAAAAGTTGCGTCATAGCTATTAACGACAGTATATAAGGTGAAGATAAAATCCGTAGAAACAAAGTATGAACGGACCTTTAATCATTTCTTATTTCGTGAAAACGTTTATGCTGTCCCTCAGAAACTCTGCAGCGCCTTCCTTGTCCTTGTCATAATATGCCTTGAATCTTTCATCTTCCACATACATCTGTGCAAGGCCTCTATGTGCCTTTTTGTCATACACAGGCCAGTAGATGGATATCCATTCCTTATGAAGGCGCGCCACTTCCTGAGCAGCCTCTGAAGAAGGATCCTGTGTCTCCATGGCAGCATGAAGCTTTTCGATGATCTCAGTGCCCAGTCTCTCTGCTTTCTCGTAGGTTTCCTGTGACTGGTTCTGATATTTTCTGTTCGATTCCTCCACTACTTCCTCGCCATACTTTTCTCTGATTTCCTCTCCGTACTTCTCTTCATTCGCTTTGAGATTCTTTTCCTTCAATCCCTGAAATTTGTCTTTGTCTTTCATTTTAATTTCTCCTTTCATTTCCCGGATGCTCTCATCCAGATTGCTGAGCATTAAATCAATCTGATTCCTTCTGGCGATGAGTTTTTCTTTATGTTCCATCAGCGCTTTCTCCCGCTCAAAATCCTTTCTGTTTATGATCTGTGCAATTTTTTCAAGAGGCAGATCAAACTCCCTGTAGAATAGAATCTGCTGAAGAATGTTGACTTCTGCCTGGCCGTAGATCCTGTACCCGCTGGAATTCACCCGGCATGGACGAAGCAGTCCGATTTCATCGTAGTATCTTAATGTTCTTGTACTGACTCCTGCCATTTTGCTGATTTCTCTGATGCTGTATTCCATTTTCTCACCTCCATGAGTTCATGATATACCTTAACGCTGCGTCAAGGTCAAGACAATTTAAAAAAAATAAAAAGACCTTCATAAAAGGTCCTTAAAGTGCCATGTATAAAAAGACTATGATCAGAAGCGGAGAAATCATCCATGAATATTTCTGCATTTTCCTGTACATGGAGGGTAGCTCCACATCATCTTTGAACTTCAGGTTCTTCAGTCTGAAGAAGAACTTCGGGAAGATCATATCGATGATGAGCGACAGGAGAATCAGCGCAGAAAAAACAAGCATGGAAAGATTACCGCGATATCTTTCATTCAGCCTGTTTGCCAGCATGACGATAAGAATCGGATCCGGATTCATTACGCCGTACTCATCACTGTTCACAGGCTGATATGCGTAATACGAAATGTCTTCACTTGTGCTGGTTGAGATGATGCCGGTTTTACGATCAAGCGTGCCGCTGAAAATCAGAGAATTGTCTGAATCGAATAATCTGATCTTCTGCCCATCTGTTGAGGATTCCATGACATACTCTCTGCTTTGTCCGTCAATCTCGATTTCAATAAACCTGTCCGTTTCTCTCATGGTCGTCAGTGCGATCTGTGTCTCGCCATACTCAGTTTTTCCGGCGTATAATGCCGGACCACTTGTCCCTGTTTCTTCCCTCATGAAGCTGCCGTAGTAATCGACGCCACTTTGAAAGAAACTGCTCAGATAGAAATACATTGCTATACCCGAAAGGAGCAGCAAAATGAGCACAGTAATCTTCTTTGTTTTTATATCTAAATTCATTTTCATGTTCATATATCCTTCATTTCAAGTCATCCAACTTTAACATTATAGCATAAGTTGTTTGTAAGTGAAATATGTAGAATACAATCCTCGAACTATTTATGCAGCAGGCTTTGATGAAATATTCTGTAATCTTTTCATCTGTTCTGCATACATTTGCCTTCGGATGACTGACCGATCTATTAATTCACAAATCCTTAACATAATGAAGGATACCATCCTGACCAATCAGCGATAATGAAAAGGAGCCAGGTACTCATAGGTACCGGCTCCTGAACTTTTTATTGATTTTTGAAGGTTGGATACATGAAGGTCAGATTGAGTCTGACATTATTTTTACTTTCATAGCTTTCAATCTGCGCTTTGATTCTGGATGCCTGTTTCTGTGACCAGCCAAGGTCTGTCGCATATTCATGTTCCATGTTTTCAGGGAAGTTGAATCTCATCTTGAACAGTGTATTCTGATTGTTGTTTGGCCGGTTGATGTAT
>DAMDIS010000042.1:9048-19180 GCA_032100885.1 Proteiniclasticum sp. | reverse complement strand
AGGAGACCATACAAGCCAAGCTCCCTCAGAGGGTCATCACCAAAGGAGCGGCTAAGGGGTTTTCTTCCTACGGTAACCAGATCGGTCTTAACACGGGTTTTGTGGAAGAAATCTATCATCCCGGATATCAGGCTAAACGAATGGAAACTGGTGCGGTCATCGCCTCGGCACTTAAGGAAAACGTGAGAAGAGAAGTGCCTGAAAAGGACGATCTCATCATCCTTCTTGGCGGAAGAACAGGAAGGGACGGAATAGGCGGTGCCACAGGCTCTTCAAAAGGGCACAGCATCTCTTCCATCAGGGATTCGGGAGCAGAGGTCCAGAAAGGCAATGCCGTTGAAGAACGTAAGCTCCAGAGATTCTTCCGGAATGAAAAAGCATCGAAGATGATCAGGAGATGCAACGATTTCGGCGCAGGCGGCGTATCCGTCGCCATAGGAGAGCTGGCTGAATCCATAGACATCTATCTTGACCTGGTGCCTAAAAAATACATGGGACTTGACCCCACAGAGATTGCCCTATCAGAATCCCAGGAAAGAATGGCCGTGGTGATTGAAGAGGAAAATCTTGAAGCTTTCATTGCCTATGCGGAGGAAGAAAACCTGGAAGCCACCATGGTGGCCAGAGTGACTGATACCGGAAGACTGAGGATGTTCTACGAAAATCAGATTGTTGCAGATCTCTCCCGAACATTCATCGACACAAACGGGGCAGTCTCAGAAATGACCGCCACCATCGAAAAAGCTTCAAAATACACAGATCCCTCATCCGACGAAGAGATCACGCTGAAACACCTGAAAGAAGAGGTTCAGACGCTTCAGAACGCTTCTCAGAAAGGCCTTCTGGAGAACTTTGATACGACCATAGGCCACAGCAGTCTTATCCTGCCCTATGGCGGAAAATATCAGGACACGAAAAGTCAGGGGATGGTTTCCCTGGTACCGCTTAAAAATCTTGAAACCTATGATGCATCGGTCATGACCTACGGATTTGATCCCTACACCATGGAGGAAGATCCCTTCACAGGAGCCAACGATGCTGTAGTTGAAAGTCTTGCCAGGCTGACTTCACTCGGTGCAGATCCAAGTGGAGCAAGACTGAGCTTCCAGGAGTATTTCAGAAAACTCGGAGACGACACCAGAAACTGGGGAAGACCTCTTTCCGCACTGCTCGGCGCACTGAAAGCGCAGCTTGACTATAAAGTTCCGGCAATAGGGGGAAAGGACTCCATGTCAGGAAGCTTCCACGATCTCCATGTTCACAATACTCTGATTTCCTTTGCTGTGACCACCATGAAGAAAGAAGATGTGATCGGCAATGTACTAAGAGGAAACGGTAGCATACTCATCGGTTTGAAAACCTCAAGAAAGAAGGGACTTTACGACCCTGAAATCTTCAGAAAGAATGCCGAGTTCATTCAGCAGCTGAGAGATGAAAGAATGATCACAGCCTGCGACACCCTCAAGAAGGGCGTTCTCTCCACGGTATTCAATATGGCGGCAGGCAACAGAATCGGGTACTCCCTTATGAAACTCACCGTTTCCAAGAACAGGAAAGATCCGGGAAGCTTTGTGCTTGAGGTGCCCAAGGTTTATCTGGAAACAGTCATGAACCTTGGTGAGCATCTTCACCTTGACGTTCTTGGAGAAACAGACGGCAGTGGTTTAGTCACAGTGGGCAGCGAATCCGTATCTCTTGAAGATCTTCTTGCCCTCCACAAGAAACCTCTTGATGGTGTTTTCAATGAGTACAGACAAAAGGGAGAGCTGGTTCAAACAGACGTCGCTTCTTCCGAAGGGCCTTCATTTAAAGGCTCAATTATGCACCCTAAAGTTCTCATTCCCGTCTTTTTCGGCACCAACTGCGAGTTTGATCTGGAACATGCCTTTAGAAGCGAAGGTGCTGATGTGACAACATACATCTTCCAGAACGAAGACAAGATGATCAGAAAATCCCTTGAACTTCTAAGCAGGCGAATCCGGGAAACGGATATCCTCATGCTGTCCGGCGGATTCAGCGCAGCGGATGAGCCTGAAGGTTCAGGCAAATATATCGCCAATGTCCTTCGAAACGCCCTCATCAAGGATGCCGTCCATAATCTTCTGGACCGAGGCGGTCTCATTCTCGGCATCTGCAACGGCTTCCAGGGGCTCGTCAAATCCGGTCTCCTTCCTTATGGAAGGATTATCGAACCTCATGCATCCATGCCGACACTGACCTACAATACTTCAGGCAAGCATATGTCCCGAATGGCAAGGACAAAAGTCGTATCCCGGAAAACACCCTGGATGAACGGCGCAGTCCTTGGTGATATCCACGATGTCCCCGTATCCCATGGAGAAGGCAGATTCCTCGCGTCCCAGGACATGCTAGACGAGCTCGCCGCAAATGGTCAGATCATCACCCAGTATGCTGACCCGGACGGCAACGTCACCATGGAAGGACCCTACAATCCAAACGGATCTATGCTTTCCATCGAGGGGATTTGCTCAGGAGACGGAAAGATCTTCGGTAAAATGGGCCACACCGAAAGATATCAGGATGGTCTCTACGTCAATTACGAAGGCAGCTACTACAAAGAAATGTTCAAAAACGGTCTCGACTATTTCAGAAACAGGAACAGGCAGACGGTATAAAGGAGAATGATATGAAAGTACTGATATTATTTGGCAGTCCCTCGGATAAGGAAACCATGAAAAAAGCAAAGGATCTTCTTGATGAATTCGGAGTAACGAGCGAATCCTATGCCATTTCCGCTCACCGTTCTCCGGAGCTTCTGGAAGAAGTCCTGAAGCAGAAGGAAGACGAAGGATTTGAAGTGATCATCGCAGGAGCTGGACTTGCCGCTCATCTCCCCGGTGTGATTGCATCACAGACGATGCTTCCTGTCATCGGCGTTCCACTTAAAGGCGCTCTCGAAGGACTGGATGCACTCCTCTCCATCGTTCAGATGCCAAGACAGATTCCGGTAGCAGCTGTAGGAATAGGCAACTCCTTCAATGCTGCAATGCTTGCTGTAGAGATCCTCTCCATCAAATACCCGGAGCTTAAGGAAAGACTGAATAAATACCGCAAGGAAATGAAAGAAAAACTGAGAAAAGAAAATAGTACGGAGGTAATATACTGATGAAAATGCTGTATGAAGGAAAGGCCAAGAGAATATTCGAAAGCGAAAACGAGAATGAGGTCATCGTCTACTACAAGGATGATGCGACAGCATTCAACGGAGCATCATGAACAATGAGATCACATCGATTCTTTTCCCTTATCTGGAACAACATGGAATCCGCACACATTTTATCCGACCGCTTTCCGAAAGAGAACAGCTGGTCAGAAAAGTGAGCATCATTCCTCTTGAAGTCATCGTCAGAAACGTCGCCGCCGGATCATTTTCTAAAAGACTTGGTGTGCCTGAAGGCCAGGCGCTTCATACCACCATATACGAAATCTGCTACAAGAATGATGAGTACGGCGATCCGCTCATAAACGATACCCATGCGGTCGCACTTGGGCTGGCCTCTTTTGAGGATCTTCAGAAAATCTATGCTGAAACCGCGAAAATCAATGAGCTGCTCATTTCTTTCTTCAGAAGATTGGGTCTTCAGCTGATCGATTTCAAGCTTGAATTCGGAAAGGACAGCGAAGGAAACATTCTTCTTGCTGATGAAATCAGTCCAGACACCTGCAGACTCTGGGATGAAAAAACAGGAGAGAAAATGGACAAAGACAGATTCAGAAGAAATTTGGGTAACGTGAAAGGCGCCTACACTGAAGTGATCAGCAGAATGAAAAAGGGTGAGTCATGATAGAGATCATCGATAAATTCAAAGAGGAATGTGGTGTTTTCGGTATCTACACGAAAGACGGGCAGGCTTCCTACGACGTCTATGACGGACTTTTCGCGCTGCAGCACAGAGGTCAGGAAAGTGCAGGTATCGCATCCATAAAGGATGGAGAGATGCAGGTTAGAAAGAGGATGGGTCTCGTCTCATCAGCCATCACTCAGACTGATCTTGATGAACTGTCAGGCAACATTGCTGTCGGCCATGTGAGATATTCCACAAAAGGCGACTCAAATGTTCTGAATGCCCAGCCCCTCACCGCAAGAAGCAAATTCGGTTCCATGGCGGTAGCCCATAACGGGACGCTCATCAATACCGATGTGATTCGAGGCCTCCTTGAAGACAGCGGCGTGCTTTTTCAGACCGATACAGATTCGGAGGTCATCGTCAATCTCATTTCAAGAAGCATCCACAAAGGTCCTGAACATGCCGTACTTGATGCGATCCAGACGGTCAAGGGCAGCTTCGCTCTTGTCATCGCATTCGGCAGCAAACTCATCGGCATAAGAGACGCCTACGGCATAAGACCTCTCGTACTTGGCAGAAGAGGAGACGATTTTATTCTTGCCTCAGAAAGCTGTGCCATCGATACCGTCGGGGGCACTCTTGTAAGGGACATCCAGCCGGGGGAAATGGTCATCATTGAAAACGGGGAAGTCACTTCCTATGTCTATTCGGAGAAGACCAAAAGGCAGACCTGTTCCTTTGAATACATCCACTTTGCAAGACCGGATTCGGTCATTGATTCCATCAGCGTTCACTCGCTTCGCATCAGGACAGGGGAGATGCTCTTCAGAGAATCTCCCGTTGAGGCAGATGTCATCATAGGCGTTCCTGATTCAGGCCTTGCAGCGGCTATAGGCTACTCAAGAGCTTCGGGTATCCCTTTCGATATCGGATTCTCCAAGAACAAGTACATCGGCAGAAGCTTCATCACACCTTCCCAGAAGGCAAGAGAAAAAGCGGTCTCCTTGAAACTCAACGCTCAGAAGGAAGTGGTCTCAGGTAAAAGAGTGGTGCTGATCGATGATTCCATCGTTCGGGGAACCACATCAAAGTATCTTGTTGATCTTCTCTATAGAGCCGGTGCAAAAGAAGTTCATTTCAGAGTTTCATCACCGATGGTCATGTTTCCCTGCTACTTCGGCATTGATACCCCTTACCGGGACACACTCATCGCATCAAAGATGACCAGAAAGGAAATCGGCGATTACATCGGAAGCACTTCTCTTGAATATCTATCCTTCGACGGACTGAGCGCTTCTCTTGGTGGAACTTCATTCTGCACAGGATGCTTCACCGGTGTGTATCCTTTAGGCGCACCAAATGAATTTATGGAGGTGATCAGATGATCGACTACAGATCGGCAGGAGTGGATATTCACGAAGGCTATAAGTCAGTGGAGAAAATAAAGGCATATGCGAAGAAGACGCTCAGTCCTCTTGTGCTCAATCATTTAGGCTCTTTTGCGGGCATGATGGAAATACCGGAAGGGTACAGAAAGCCGGTCCTGATTTCCGGAACAGACGGTGTCGGCACAAAGCTCAAGATCGCCTTTCAGACAGGGAAATACGATACTGTCGGGATCGACTGTGTCGCCATGTGCGTAAATGATATTCTCTGCCATGGGGCAAAACCTCTGTTTTTTCTTGACTACATCGCCTGCGGGAAACTAGATTCAGAAGTTTCATCAGAGCTTGTTCGAGGCGTTGCGGACGGCTGCATCCTAGGAGGAATGTCACTGATTGGTGGTGAGACGGCTGAGATGCCTGGATTCTATGAAAATGGAGAGTACGATATTGCAGGATTTGCAGTGGGCGTTGCCGAAAAAGACAAGATCGTAAGTGGAGACAAAATCAGATCAGGAGATGTGCTCATCGGACTTCCGTCTTCAGGTTTTCATTCCAACGGATATTCACTCTTAAGGAAAGTCTTTCACGATTTCAGTGAACCCTACGGCGACATGACCATGGGTGAGTATCTTCTTACGCCGACAAAAATCTATACCGATGTGGTTCTACATGCACTGGAGAACTTTGAGATCAGCGGTATGGCGCACATCACAGGAGGCGGCTTCATCGAGAACATACCGAGAATGCTGACCAATGAGAATCTGAGGGTGAACATTATAAAGGACAGCTATAACCTTCCTCCTGTCTATGCACTCCTTAAAGAAAGAGGGGTTAATGAAGACGCCATCTACAACACCTTCAATACAGGAATCGGGTATGTATTCTGCATCGATAAAAACGAGAAAGAGCGTTTCATATCATTTCTCCGGGACTACGGAGAAAACCCTGTGGCTATGGGCTACATCGACGAGGGAGAAGAATCCATATGTTTAAGATAGCGGTACTTATTTCAGGCACAGGAACAACACTAAGTTCAATCCTGACCGATGCTAAAAAAGATGATCTCTATGAGGTTGCCCTAGTAATTGCTGACCGTAGCTGCACGGGACTTAACTTTGCCAAGGAACGAGGCATCCCCTATCTCATCATGGAGAGAAGTTCATCTTTGTCGGATGAAATTCTCCATAGCGTCAGAGATTACGATCTTGTTGTTCTTGCCGGATTCCTTTCCATTTTGGAGGGAAAGATTCTGAAAGACATGGAGAACAGAATCATCAATCTGCATCCTTCATTGCTGCCCAAATTCGGAGGTAGGGGAATGTACGGACTGAATGTCCATAAAGCGGTTCATGAAAGCAAGATGCCCATCTCAGGATGTACCGTCCATTATGTCAGTGAAATCATCGACGGGGGCGCTTACATTCTGAAAAGAATCATCGGAATAAAGAAAGCTGAAGGACCTGAGGACATCATGCACATGGTTTCTGAAATTGAAAAAGGTGCACTAATTGATGCAATCAGACTGATTGCTAAGGAGGAAAAAACCTATGAGAGCACTGATCAGTGTTTACGACAAAACAGGGCTTAGAGAGCTCGCACAGTTCTTCGAAGAAGAAGGCATCGAAATGGTGTCCACCGGAGGAACCTATACCTATCTCAGAGAAAACGGATTCAATCCGAGGAAGATTGAAGATCTCACAGGTTTTCAGGAGATGCTTGATGGTCGGGTCAAGACCCTTCATCCTGCAGTTCATGGCGGAATACTCTACAGAAGGGATCATGAAACGGATGTCAGGCAGGTCAATGGCGCCTCCATAGAAAGCATCGACATTGTCTGTGTCAATCTCTATCCGTTTTCGGACAAACTGAAGGAGAACCTGCCTTTCCAAAGTCAGATCGAGTTCATCGATATCGGCGGACCGACAATGCTGAGAGCTGCAGCAAAGAACTTCCATTTCGTATACCCCTTGTCAGACCCGAAGGATTACGATGACTTTGCTTTTGTGTTCAGAATGGGTTCCGAAAGCGAAAAGCTGAATTTAAGGAGAAGGCTGTCGGGGCATGTTTTCAACCTCATGGCCGCATATGACAGCGCTGTTTCTAATTTTCTCCTTGAAGATCATGAAAAAAGATACCTCAGTCTATCCTACAGGAAACAGAGCGAGCTAAGATATGGTGAAAATCCCCATCAGAGCGCATCGGTCTATGCGTCTTTAGACCAGCCGGGTGCGTTAAATGATATCGATATTCTATGGGGAAAGCCTCTTTCCTACAACAACTACAAGGACCTGGACATCGCCTGGAAAGTCGTATCTGAATTTACAGAGCCCTGCTGCTGCGCACTGAAGCATAATACCCCCTGCGGCGTCGCTCTTGGAAAAGATGATTATGAAGCCTATTCAAAAGCCTACGAAGGGGACAAGATCTCCATCTTCGGGGGTATTGTCGCTTTGAACTGTCAGGTGGGCAAAAGCACTGCAGAAAAGATGAACGAAATTTTTCTCGAAGTGGTTATGGCTCCGAGTTTCACCGAAGAAGCTCTTGAAATTCTGAAAAAAAAGAAAAACCTGAGAATCATTACATGCGGTAAAAAACCAGTATCGGAGAAGTCCTTCGTCTCTCTTGATGGTCTTATTCTGGTCCAGGATGAAGATAAAGGAAAAGCGTCTGAGTACAGGACAGTTACTGCCACGACACCTTCAGAACATGAGATGGGTGAGATGGAGTTCGCCTTTAAAGTGGTGAAATACGTCAAGTCGAATGCCATTGTCGTGACCAGCAACCGCATGACGCTAGGAATCGGGGGAGGCCAGGTAAACCGTATCGATGCGGCTCGTTCTGCTCTTCTGAAGGCAGAGGGCAAAGGTACTGTTCTCGCCTCCGACGCATTTTTCCCTTTCAGCGATGTGGTCAGAGCTTCAGGAGATGCCGGTATAAAGGCCATCATTCAGCCTGGCGGCTCACTAAGAGATCAGGAATCCATCGATCTCTGCAATGAACTGGGTATATCCATGGTGTTTACTTCCATGAGACATTTTAAGCATTAGGAGGAAAAAGATGAAGATACTCATCATCGGAGAAGGGGCAAGAGAACACGCCATTGCAGCCAGGCTCGTCAGATCTCTAGAGGTCAGCGAAGTTTATGTTTCACCTGGAAACGGTGGTACAGGAAGACTTGAAAAGTGCACAAATCTCCCCAAAGAAAGTCTCGTCAGCTTAAGAGATTTTGCTGCAGACAATAAGATCGACTATACAGTTGTGGGACCGGAAGCAGATCTTATGGAAGGTATCGTCGATCTCTTCCAGGATTCCGGGCTGAAGATCATCGGCCCCCATAAAGATGCGGCACTTCTCGAAGGGTCAAAATCCTTCGCAAAAGACTTCATGAAGAAATACGGGATACGAACTGCAGAGTATGAAGTCTTTACAGACAGTGATGCAGCCAAAGAATATATCGTTTCATGCCGCTATCCCATTGTCATCAAAGCCGACGGACTCGCTTCAGGAAAAGGTGTAGAAATTTTATATACCCTTGAAGACGCTGTCAGAACCATAGAAGACTACATGGAAAACGGGAAATTCCATGAAGCATCGAGAAAAATCGTCATTGAGGAGTTTCTTGATGGAAAAGAAGCCTCAATCATTACGCTCTTTGACGGAGAAAGAATCATTCCACTAAATTCAACCATGGACCACAAGAAGATAGGAGAGGGTGAAACAGGTCTTAACACAGGCGGTATGGGCAGCCTGACACCCAATCCGTATTACACCCGAGAAATCGAAGAGGACTTCAGAAACAGTATCATGAACAGAACCCTCGAAGGTCTGATTGCAGAAGATCTGCGCTTCAAGGGCGTCATTTTCTTCGGTCTTATGCTGACAGACAGAGGCTCCTACCTTCTCGAATATAATCTGAGGTTTGGAGACCCTGAGACCCAGAGTCTTCTGGAAACACTGACCTCTGACCTGAACAGCATCTTCCTGAAAACACTTGAGGGATGCCTCCATGAAGAACATGTGACCTGCTCCGAAGAGAGTGCACTATGTGTGGTCCTGTCCTCAAAGTGCTATCCTTCCTCTTCTAATGAGGATATAGACATTACAGATTTTTTCAGAAGCAGTCATGACAAGATACGGATTTATTCCTACGCCAGCAGACTTGAAGGAAAGGATATTCTGTCCCATTCAGGACGCATACTCTCAGTGGTTTCAAGAGGGAATAAGGAAGATGTTCACAAAAATGTCTATGACTACCTTCTTGAAGTTCGCAATGAAAACCTTTATTATCGCAGAGATATTGGTAGAATATAAATTTTTAAACCTTTACAATAATCATACTCATAAACCGTTCCCGGTGCCGATTGACAACCTGAATTAAAGTGGTACTATAAAAACAACCGAATATTAATATTTTCTTATCTAGAGAGGTGGAGGGAAAGGCCCTGTGAAACCCGGCAACCAATACATCAAGTATATGGTGCCAATTCCTGCAGCATGAATATGCTGAAAGATGAGAATAAACTTTTAGATTTCATTCGTCTAAGTTTATTCTTAGGCGATTTTTATTTTGTCTTTTTTGAGGTACCATCAAAAAAGCGTAAGAGGTGAATTGATTGATCAAAATTACAAATCTGGTAAAACAGTACAAGGAACTGTCCGTAATAAGGGACGTTTCTTTCACCATCGAAAAGGGTGAAATCTTTGGGATCGTTGGAAGAAGCGGAGTGGGGAAGTCGACTCTCCTAAGATGTATAAATGCTCTTGAGCCGGTCAATTCCGGAGATATTCTTATCGATGGAGTGAGTATCAGATCCCTTAATGATGACGGTGTCCGTAACCTGAGAAAAAAAGTGAGCATGATTTTCCAGAACTTCAATCTTCTGAATCAGAAATCTGCCCTGGAAAATGTGACACTCCCCATGGAAATCTGGGGGTATG
>DAMDIS010000042.1:4762-9038 GCA_032100885.1 Proteiniclasticum sp. | reverse complement strand
AAGCCAGAGCCAAAGAACTGTTGGATCTTGTCGGTCTTAAAGACAAATACAGCAGCAAGCCAAGGTCCCTGTCTGGGGGAGAGAAACAGAGGGTGGCCATTGCAAGAGCACTTGCTCTTGATCCGGAGATACTTCTTTGCGATGAGGCAACTTCTGCCCTTGATCCCAATACGACCAAAGAGATTCTTGCACTTTTGAAAAAAATAAACAGAGAACTTGGTTTAACCCTTGTGGTCGTCACGCACCAGATGGAAGTTGTCAAGGACATCTGCCAGAGAGTTGCTGTGATGGAAGGCGGCAAGGTCGCAGCCATGGGCAGAGTGGAAGATCTCTTCCTCAATCCTGAAAAGAGCCTGAAAAAACTCATCGGAGAAGATGAGCTGGAGATTCTCCCCAAAGGAATCAATATCAGGATATTCTTCACAAAGGAATACAGCAACCAGACCGTTATTACCAATATGAGCCAGGATCTGTCTGTGGATTTTTCCATCGTATGGGGGAAACTTGAGAATTTCAGTGGAAATGTGCTTGGAAGCCTTGTAATCAACGTCAAGCCGGAAGATAAAGAAAAAATCGAGCAGTATCTCATCGGAAGAGGTCTGAATGTGGAGGTGATCAGTCATGAATATTGATGGATATATCAAAGCTCTTCTGGAATCACTGCTGATGATCAGTGTCTCAGGCGTACTCTCTATACTATTCGGTTTCTTAGTAGCCATCATTCTTGTCTATACAAAAGAAAAAGGGTTAAGACCAAAACCTTCCTTATATAACGCACTGGATTTCATCATCAATGTATTCAGAAGTTTTCCATTCATCATTCTGATGTTCCTTCTGTTTCCTTTATCAAGATTCATTGTGGGTACATCAATCGGCACGACTGCAGCCATTGTTCCACTGACCATAGCGGCAACGCCTTTTGCGGCCAGAATCATTGAAGGGTCGCTTGATACAGTGGATCCCGGAATCATAGAAGCTGCAAAGTCATTTGGCGCAAAAAACAGTCAGATCATTTTTAAAGTCATGCTGGTGGAAGCTCTGCCGAATCTTGTTCAGGGGATAACCAATATTTTCATCAATATTGTCGGTTACTCAGCCATGGCAGGAATTATCGGCGGAGGCGGCCTCGGTGCTGTAGCCATAAACTACGGTTACTACAGATGGGAAGACACCATCATGTTCATCATTGTCATTATGATCTTCCTGGTTGTACAGGGTATACAGTCCATCGGTAATCAGATCTATAAGATTCTGGTGAGGTAAAACACAGCCAAACACCTGAGCATACAAGGTGATATGGTTATTCTTTTAACAAATTGCACTAAATATATTTTGAATAGAATTCAGAAATCAGTACAGCGACCAAAAACAGTTGAAAAACAAATAATAACAAATGAGAGGATGATTAACATGAGAAAAATAACAGCACTTGCTGCATCACTGATCCTGTCCCTAGGAGTCCTTGCCGGCTGCGGGAGTACCCAGAAGGACACAGAAAAACTTACAGTAGGGGCATCTGCAGTGCCACATGCGGAAATACTTGAAAATGTAAGAGAAGACCTGAAAGAACTGGGATATGATCTTGAAGTGACCATTTTCAACGATTATGTTCTGCCGAACAAAGCTTTGTCAGAAGGACAGCTGGATGCCAATTTCTTCCAGCATATTCCATACCTTGAAGAAATGAACACAAATGAAGATTTAGGACTGACCTGGACTGTTAAGGTTCATATCGAGCCAATGGGTCTATATTCAGACAAAATCACATCCCTGGAAGAACTTCCAGACGGCGCATCCATTGCCATTCCTAATGATGCGACAAACGGGTCAAGAGCGCTGAAACTTCTTGCTTCCAACGGTCTCATCACATTGAAGGACACTGAAGTGGCTTCAGTTCTGGATATTACAGGAAACACAAAGAACCTTCAATTCACAGAACTTGATGCGCCAGCTCTGCCAAGAACCCTCGTCGATGTGGATGCTGCGGTAATCAATACAAACTATGCCATTGAAGCAGATCTTAATCCTCTTGAGGATGCCATCATCATCGAGTCAAGTGAATCACCATATGCAAATGTCATCGCTGTAAGAGAAGCCGACAAAGATTCAGATAAGATCAAAGCCTTGAGCGATGTCTTAAACAGCGAGAAAACAAGAACATTCATAGAAGAAAAATATGATGGGTCCATCTTCCCGGCGTTTTAAAACTGTACTAAAATTTATCGTAAGTTTTTGTACGCCGATCAAAGAATCAATAACTCCAAGACCGTTGGTAACCAACGGTCTTTCTATTTGTAAGCCTTGTTAATATATTGTCATATATTGTTAATGAACGTTTACAATGTTATACTAGGTTGTGTATTTGTTATATTTTAGATTAAATTTAGGGGGATTTATATGAAGCTGTTTTCAATTTCCAAAGCAGTGCATGTGCCCAAGTTCAAAGAAGCAGAACATTTTAGCAACATTATAGAAGTAGATGCTCCAAAGAACATGGTATATTCACTATCTCAGCAACATAACATGAAATGTACACCTACTGTAAAAAGAGGTGACAGAGTTCTTGTCAACCAGGTTATCGGTGTTGGTGAAAACAACAGTGTTGTTCCTGTTTATTCAAGCGTTTCTGGTACAGTCAAACAGATTGCCACCAAGGTCGATCTCATGGGAAACAAAGTTGATGTCGTCCTCGTGGAAAACGACGGTTTGTATGAAAAAGAAACCAGAGATGCCTATGACTTCAAATCACTCAGTTTCAACGATCTTAAAGACCGTATCAAGGATCTTGGACTCATTGAGACTCAGAATCTTTCCAATCGTAAGAGAGGAATGCAGCTTTCATTCAAGGAGAATGTGAAGAATGTACTCATCAATGCTCAGGAAAGCGGACTTTACGGTCAGGTGGGTTCTTACCTTTACGAAAATGAAAGAGAAGATTTCCTAAGAGGAATTGAGCTGCTCAAAGCTTTATATCCTGCAGCAGACTTTACAGTTCTGTCCACATCAGACGCAGACTCCGTTATAGGATTCACTGAAATGCTTAAATCGACTGGTGTAAAACTTGTTTCAAAGATACCTACACAGTTCTACCATGACATGAATCTTGCATCCCGTGATGTCTATGGCGATTTCGCCATGAAAGATACCATGGTCATCGATGCATTCCTTCTGCCAGCAGTGGCTAGAGGGGTACTGGACAACAGACTGACTCATTATCAGCTGCTTCTGATCAATGGTGGAGCAGTGGAAACTCCTGGCATCTATAAAGTGATGTCCGGAACAACATTGGACCTTGTTATGGAAAAGGCGGGTGTCAAGAATCCGTTCAGAATCGTTGCAGGAAATATCCTGTCCGGTGATGCTGTTTTCGCAACAGATGCACCGATCAACAGAGGAATCAGGGAAGTTCTCTTCCTGAATGAAAATGAAGTTTCCAAGGAAGAAGAGATGAACTGCATCAAATGCGGTCGCTGCGCTGATGTATGCCCGGTAGGCTTAAGACCTTACGAGCTGTATACATACGTAACAGGCAGAGAGTTCGATGAGTTCTTCAAGAACCGTGGCGGTATGTGTGTAGAATGCGGAAGATGTTCATATGTCTGCCCATCCAAACTGCATCTGCTCCAGTCATTCAAAACAGCCAAAAAGGTTAAAAGATAGGGGGTAATGATATGGAAAACAGAAAAATAACCGTTGCTTCCTCTCCACACATCAAATCTAGTCTGAGAGTGAACAAAATCATGCTCGACGTAATCATCGCGCTGATTCCAGTTGCGGCAGCGGGAATATATTTCAACGGAATAGAAGGTCTATTTCTCATTCTGACCACAATTATCGGTGCCATGGTATCAGAAGTGGTATTCAAGAGACTGCTGCACAAGAAGCATTCCTTAAACGATCTCTCAGCAGTAGTTTCAGGAATGATCCTCGGACTGATTCTGCCGGTAAGTACACCACTTTGGGTAGCGGCGTTATCCTCAGTATTTGCAATCATACTTGTTAAAGAAATATTCGGCGGACTCGGACAGAACTTTATGAATCCTGCAGTTGCAGCGAAAATCTTTGCTGTGGTTTCCTATGGCAATCTTGTTGTCAACAGCGGCTTCGGAAGCGCGACTTTCATGGAGAGATTTTTAGGTACAGCAGGGGGAAACCTTGGTGAATCTTCAATCCTTGCGATTATCGTCGGTGGTGCATACCTTGCAGTCAAGGGTGTCATCAGAGTAAGAGTACCATTTACCATCATCGTTGTATCACTTCTCTTTTCACAGTTTGT
>DAMDIS010000042.1:3389-4752 GCA_032100885.1 Proteiniclasticum sp. | reverse complement strand
GCGATTTCACAATCCTTGGCGGAAACAGCAGCATCTATCTGATTGCATTCTTTTTAGCCAATGATTATGCCAGCTCAGCCATCACAAACGGTGGAAAATGGGTTTATGCTCTGCTTGTCGCAGTTGCAGCATCCGTATTTATCGGTGTGGGCGAAAACATTGAAGGTGCATACTATGCAATTCTTCTGGGTAATGTCTTTGCACCATTTATCGATACATTCTTCAAAGGTAAAGTTGACATGAAAAAGGAGGCAACCGCATAATGAAAAACAAAAATATGATGCGTGAACTCCTTACTCTAGGCGGAACACTAATGGCCATCTGTGTGATTGTTGCCGGTATCGTAGCCGTTGTCTTCAATACCACAAAGGAACAGATTGCCATGAACAATGCGGTCAATGCAGAAGATCTCGCACTGGTCATGCCTGAAAGTGATGCGATAGAAGATGTCACAGGTCAGTATGACGAGCACGAAATCATCAGGGAAGTGTATAAAGCAACCAGCGGCAGCGATGTCGTCGGTTATGTCTATAAGATGATCACAACCGGATACAAACCGGAACTGGGCGTTCTTGTAGGTATCGACAATGAAGGAAACACCATTGCGGCAAAAATCACTCAGTCATCTGAAACACCGGGTCTTGGTGCCCTTGTAGCTGAAGATGCATTCATCACTCAGTTTACCGGCAAGGAAACATCATCAAGCTTCCAGGTTGTCAAAACCGCACCTGCAGGTGCAAGTGAGATCCAGGCAGTATCTGGTGCAACCATTTCTTCAAATGCTGTGACCAGCGCAATCAATGATGCGGTCAAGTTCCATAAGGAGAATATCCTTGGTGAAGAGGTAGTTGAAGTTCCTGTTGTTGAACCGACATTTGAAAACATGAAAATGACCGGCGATGAAATGGCTGAAATCTCAGGGGATCTTAAGACGCTTGAAGTCAAGACCGCCGGAGAAGTTACAGGATACATCGTATATGCTTCAAATCCCGGATACTACGAAGACAAGCCTATAAAGGTTGCAGTCGGATTTGACAATGCAACAGAAACCATCACAAATATCCTGATCATCGAGCAGAATGAAACACCAGGTCTTGGGGATGCCATTCTTGAAGAAGGATTAGCAGAACTGTTCCAGGGTACTGCTGCTCAAGAGCAGACAGTTCAGGTTTACTCAGGTGCTTCAGAAAGCTCAAAGGGAGTCTATAAGGCTGTCAACCAGGCTATTCTTTACTACAATGATGTCCTCATGAAAGAACCGACCATTGAAAACATGCGCCTGACAGGCGATGAAATGGCTGAGATTTCAGGAGAGTACAAGACATTCGAAGTGAAGACTGCCGGAGAAGTTACAGGATATATC
>DAMDIS010000042.1:0-3379 GCA_032100885.1 Proteiniclasticum sp. | reverse complement strand
CGATTGAAGTGGCTGTATCATTTGATGTCGCTTCAAAGCAGGTCAAGAACATCATGGTCGTAAAGCAGAACGAAACTCAGGGAATCGGAACAAAAATTTCCGAAGAAGCCTTTACTCAGCTTTTCCAGGACAAACCTTCAGAAGAAATGAGTGTACAGGTATACTCAGGCGCTTCAGAAAGTTCCAAAGGTGTCTATAAAGCTGTCAATAAAGCCATCCTACATTTCAATGATGTACTGATGCAGGGAGGGAACTAAAGATGAAGACATTACTTGAAAGACTTAAAAATGGACTCTTCAGCGAAAATCCGATTTTCGTTCAGGTTCTGGCCATGTGTCCGACACTGGCTGTTTCAACCAGCCTTGTCAATGCACTGGGTATGGGACTTTCCACCACTGTTGTTCTGATTTTCTCCAATGCGATCATTGCTGCAATCAGAAAGTTTATTCCAAACAAGATCAGAATTCCTGCCTATATCGTCATCATTGCCGGATTCGTTTCGGCTGTGGACATGTTCCTGGCTGCATATGCGCCAGACCTCTACAAGTCACTGGGACTGTTCATTCCGTTGATCGTTGTTAACTGTGTCATACTGGGTAGAGCGGAAGCTTACGCAAGCAAAAACGCAGTGCTTGCATCAATTTATGATGCCATCGGTATGGGACTTGGATTTACATTCGCACTTTCCATACTTTCATTCTTCAGAGAACTGCTCGGTGCAGGAACACTTTTCGGCATGAGAGTCATGCCAGAGGCATACCAGCCCGCAAACATCATGATCCTTGCTCCAGGAGCATTCCTTACTCTTGGAATGATCATGGCATACCTTAACAGCAGAAACCTGAAGAAAGGCAAAGCGCTTCTTCAGATACACGACTGCGAAAGCTGTGGTATGGGATGTGATATTCCTAAGAAAGATAAAATGGAGATCAAGCTGGACGAAAATATACTTCAGAAAGGAGGAGCTAACTAATGGATTTACTTCTTATTTTTATCAATGCGATGTTAGTGAACAACTTTGTTCTTTCCAGATTCCTGGGGATCTGTTCTTTTCTGGGGGTTTCCAAGAAAAGAGATGCTTCCATCGGAATGGGACTTGCAGTTCTTTTTGTAATGGTCATTGCTTCCCTTGGAACGTGGTCAGTATACAACTTCCTGCTCAAACCTTATGATCTAGATTACCTGAAGACAGTAGCGTTTATCCTCGTTATTGCTGCTCTTGTACAGTTCGTGGAAATGGTCATAAAGAAAGTAAGCCCCGCTTTATATGATGCACTAGGAATCTACCTTCCACTGATCACTACTAACTGTGCAGTTCTGGGTGTGGCATTCCTTAATGTTCAGGAAAACCTTTCACTGGGCGGCAGCTTGATAAACGCTGTCGGTGCAGCGCTTGGATACTTCCTTGCAATTGTACTGATGGCAAGCATCAGAGAAAAGCTTGATCGTGTTTCAAGTGTTCCAAGAGCTTTCCAGGGATTACCGATTGCACTTGTTACTGCAGGACTTATGGCGATATCATTCCTTGGCTTCCAAGGTCTGATTTAGGAGGGGGAGAAGTAAATGACAGAAATATTAATACCTGTAGCGATATTAGCTGGTATTGGACTACTGCTGGCCCTCTTGCTTGGTTATGCAGCCAATGTCTTTGAAGTCAAGCAGAACCCTAAAGTAGAAGAAATTCTTCTGGTTTTGCCGGGTGTAAACTGCGGTGGATGCGGATTTGCCGGGTGTGAAGCATATGCCAAGGGCGTTGCACTTGATGGTGCATCACCTGTACTTTGTACAGTAGGAGGACCTCCAGTGGCAAACCAGATCGGAGACATCATGGGCGTGAAAGTAAACGCTCAGGAAGTCATGGTCGCTTACGTTAAATGTAACGGAGACTGCGACAAGTCAAAAGACAAATACGAGTATCACGGCATTATGGACTGCGTCAGTGCATCAGCACTTCCTGGAGGAGGCGCTAAATCCTGCTCATACGGATGTCTTGGACTTGGTACATGTGTAAATGTATGTAACTTTGATGCGATTGTCATAAGAGATGGTATTGCCATCATCGACGAAAACAAATGTACCAACTGTGGTGCATGTGTAAAGGCCTGCCCGAAGAACCTTATTGAGTCGGTTCCGATTAACTCAAGAGTAAGAGTGGCCTGTAACTCATACGACAGCGCAAGAGATGCCATGCAGAACTGTGAAGTCGGATGTATTGCCTGCAAGAAGTGCGAAAAGACCTGTCGATTCGACGCCATTCATGTGAACAACAACCTGGCTAAGATCGATTACGACAAATGTACACAGTGTAATGAATGTGTTGAAGTCTGTCCTAAGGTGACCATCGAAAACATCCTGATGATCAATAAAGCCAAGAAACCAAGCAACAAGACTGCTTAAGAAGATATTCATGAGATGCCTTTAAGAGGCATCTCATTTTTTATGCCAAGAACTGCTCTGAAGCAAAAGAATACCTCTGAGCAATGATACTCAGAGGTTTCTATATAGAGTGAGAGGGAACTGATCTGACAGACTGCTATCTCTTGACGACTACGGATGTTCCCATGCCTCCACCGATACAGAGAGTAGCCAGTCCATATGTGGAATTGCGTCTCTTCATTTCATGAAGAAGAGTAACAAGGATTCTGGCGCCTGAAGCACCCACCGGATGTCCGATGGCGATTGCTCCGCCGTTCACATTGACCTTTTCAGCGTCCCAGTTCAGTTCTTTGCCTACTGCAAGAGCCTGTGCTGCAAATGCTTCATTGGCCTCAATAAGATCCATATCATCAATGGTCAGATTCGCTTTCTGAAGAGCATTTCTTGTGGATGGAACGGGTCCGACACCCATTATGCTCGGATCAACTCCGCCGTTTCCATAGGAAACTATTGTAGCAAGGGGAGTAAGTCCCAGGGCATCTGCCTTTTCTCTGCTCATGACGACCAGCGCCGCTGCACCGTCATTTATACCTGAAGCATTACCGGCTGTAACACTGCCGTCTTTTTTGAAAGCAGGTCTGAGCTTCGCCAGTGATTCTTTGGTCACGCCTTTCTTCGGATATTCATCTGTATCCACTATTATAGGATCACCTTTTCGCTGAGGAATGGATACAGGAGCGATCTCATCTTTGAACTTGCCTTCTGCCATTGCTTTTTCAGCTTTATTCTGACTAGCTGCAGCAAAGGCATCCTGTTCTTCTCTTGTAATTCCATATTTTTCAGCGACATTTTCAGCGGTGACACCCATATGATAATTGTTGAAAGCATCTGTCAGGGCATCGTGAATCATCGTATCAACCATGGTATCATTACCCATTCTTGAACCGTACCTTGCATTGTTCAATACATAGGGTGCTCTGCTCATATTTTCTGTTCCGCCGAC
>DAMDIS010000041.1:17239-19210 GCA_032100885.1 Proteiniclasticum sp. | reverse complement strand
ATGATTCTTTCATCACTCACCGTAATCAGAAGAAGGATATGGAAAGAGCCGCACGCATCGGCCTCGAAGCCTACCACAGAGAGCAGAGAGAGAAAGCAGAAATTCTCAATCATCTGCTTACTCATTACAATGACGGCAGACATAAGAGCTTTTTCAGCCTTGCGGTCAACCTTTTGGAAGTGAGCGCTTTAAGCGAAATCATTATCGCACTGGATGACTATACGAAAAACTCCGGTCTATCAGCTAAGGAGAAAGCAAAAGCCGCAGAGACATCTCTGAAAGCCCATGCGAAAAGCAGTGATGTCGTACTGAAGCAAAACAAGAAGAAGATATGATCAACAGAAAAGTCCCATCAGGCAGAAACTGCTCTGATGGGACTTTTATTTATACGATGATTGTGTTTTGCACCAGGTAAGCCCTTACGCTCAGTGCTTATCTTCTTCTGAAGGTTGTGTATCTCACATCATCACAGTAAATCAGATCAAGCTCCATGATTTTTGCAATCTTTTCCATGGTTTTTCGGGTATAGAATGCGATGTGAGACCTGTCTCTCATATAGTGCCATTTCCTGAAAGCCTCAACATTCCTTGGATGAAACTGGGTCTGAATGGCCAGGATGCCATCATCTTTCAGTGCATTTTTCAATATTTCAAACTGAAGCAGCGGTTCGGCCAGGTGTTCTACCACTTCTACGGAGGTCACCACATCATAGGTTTTCCCCTCATAGATCTTAAATGGCGCATAAAACAGATCATAGATGTCCACCTTGAATCCGTAATCTCTTTCCATGACCATCGAAAGAACGGGCGTGGGACCGCTGCCGAAGTCCAGCACCTTATTCTCTCCATTTTTGAACGGAAGTACTGCATGGTCAAGGAACCGCTTGAGATAGGACACATACCCCTCATTCTCGATGGAGTTCTCATGGGTTTCGTAGATTTCAAATTCCGCTTCCTCTGAAACCAGATCTCCTTCATCCTTATAGATGAACTCGCAGCTCGAGCAGCTGTGATAGGTGACCCGGAATATATCCTGCACAAAACTTTCCGTCTCCGCGCCGCAGATTTTACATGTATTCATCCCGCTCACCTCCTTCATCAGATGCTGCAGTGTTTCGTATCTAGATTATCCTTAAATGATATTTTCAGATTATATCATGAAGCCGATGTGTTTTCATTGCCATAAAGTCAGTAATAACCACGAAATGCACCAGCATTCAAAGCATCCTAAGAAATATCTGAAATAAAAAGAAGACTGAGGAAACTCATAAAACCATTTATCAGACGGTTTTAACAAGTGCCCAGTCTTCTTTTTCAATATCCTGTTTATCGTACTTTTTCTATCTGCCTAAATAGGTGTCCACGATGCTCTGAAAATCCGATTCAAAATTCTCATCGTCTCTCAGCTTCATTTCACCCCAATAACCAAAGCTTGTCTCATCCATGGTCACAGTTTTTGTCTCTTCATTGACAAGGGTTGTCCAGTGATCCGGGAAGAGGTATTTTCCGTCTTTTGTAATCTGGATCTGAGCGGTAAATGGATAGAGAACGCTTAGACTGCTTTCCAGTTTTTCAGCACTTTCCACTTCTTCCGTATCTGCAGGTATATAGACTTCTCCATCATTCTCATAAAGTGCAAGAATATACTGTCTGCCTGAACTGAGCTTCTCTACGCTGCTGGCAAGGGAAGTATAGGTATAGAGATCATTTTCAACCGTTATGGTCTCCCCTTCGCTGAATGAGCTGTCAGAATGATAGATCTTATCCACTCTGATCTCATAGATTACCGACTGCCTTACCGCCTCAGTCTCACTGCCTTCCGATTCTTCAGAACCGATCACATACTGATATTCCCTGAACCTCACATCTGTAACCGTTCCTTTGATCACGGCACTGCTTTCACTGAGGAGATTTTCAGTAAATGCTGCGATTTTACCGCCAAAATCATTTAGCGCCACCGGTGCCGAAACTT
>DAMDIS010000041.1:15538-17223 GCA_032100885.1 Proteiniclasticum sp. | reverse complement strand
AAGCACTGTGAGCTCTTCTTCCGGTGTTTCAACAACTGCAGGTGGTGTTTCACCTTCTGCTACAGGACCTTTAGCCTCACCGGCGCCCAGCATCTTAAAGAGGGCAAAAGACGTTACAAGCATCACCGCCGCTGCCGCGGCATAGTTTATTTTTCTACGGTCCTGTCTACTGTTTTTTCCGCTTTTGTTTTCCATTTCTGTCAGCTCCTTCTGCATAAGTTTTCTCACTTTCTCTTTATGCTCTTCATTTCCATTGATGTTTCCAAATAATGATCTATACTTCTCTTCAAACATTTTCTACCTCCATTCCCATATATCCTTTCAGGAGTCGTCTTGCTCTTGTGAGATGCATTTTGACTGTGGATTCCTTAAGATCCAGGATTTTCGCGATGTCCAGGATCTTAAGATCTTCATAATAGAACAGATGGATGACCGTCCGATACTTCTTAGGGAGTTTATCAAGGTATTCATCCAGGATTTTCTCTTCATCCGTCATGCCGAGGGTGTTTTCGATATATGATGCTCTCTTCTGTTTAGAGAAATCGGCAAAGAGATTATTGCTGCAGTTGATGGTGACTCTTAAAAACCAGGCTTTTTCGTGCTCCTCATTTTCAAAGTCGGGCATCTTCCGGATGTACCTTAAGAATACTTCCTGAAGAACATCTTCCGCATCGTAGCTGTTTCTGGTTCTTGCGTACGCCAGTTTATAGACCATATGGTAGTATCTGCCGATGACCTCATCGATCCTCGGTTCTATCGTTTTACTCTGCATCTCTTCCCTCCTCCCTGTATAAGTAATACCCTGTGTCCTTCTAAAAAGACACAGGGATTGAATAAATATTTTTTTCTTTTTGAAGCAATCTTCATGGAAACAGAAAATGCTGCTCTATCATCAATCCATATCCTGTCTGACATAGGACAGCTGACCTTTCTGTGGCCTATAATTGAATTGTATCTCTTCCTTCAGGAAGAAGATAGAGCACCTGTCATTCTGATCGATAATTTAATCTGGCAGCGGATCATAACTTTTCACCTTTTTCTAAAAGATCTTAAAGCATGCTTTTATTCATGATAAAGGAGATTTTTAAACATCTATCCAGTATAATAAATTATATATAAAAAATCTGATTTTAGAATTCAAAGCATATGGAAAATACTCCAAAACAATGAAATGAGGTTGAAGATAACCATGAAAAAACCGCTGATCATAATTTCATCCATGACATTGATCCTGTTTGCAGCTGTACTGATGCTGATTTCCACATCCTCCGGGAAGGGTGCAGCAGAAACTGCTCTTAATCACTTTTACTCCGGTCAGAGCGATTCATGGCTTGCAACCTATTCCATTACCAGGGCGAACTCGTCCATATACAGCACCCTGAACATTCAGTATCTGTATGATTCAGACGAAACGCAGAATGAAGCAGGGAAAATCGGTCCCATAGAATATCAGCTGAAGTTAAGCGAAATGAAGGCTGAGAGCTCGTTCCCTCAGGAACTGCAAGGCATGGGCAGTCTTCACGTTGTGACCAGAATGAACCCCGATATTTTTGTTTTCACACCTGGTGATTCAGCTGAGCTTACAGTCAGCTGGCAGGGCAAAACCGAAAAACTCTACCTGGAAGCCGTAAACTGACTCTAAATAATAAATCCACCTCTTTAAAGAGATTCATTCGAATCTCTTT